>NZ_JBRAIN010000094.1:0-6456 GCF_052743955.1 Thermodesulfitimonas sp. | reverse complement strand
TGGCCAAAAGCTGCATCGGCTTCGGCTCCGCCCCCAACTGTTTGGCCATCCGGGCTAACAATTCATCCAGTGAGGGTTTCTCTATCCCCAAAACCAGCCTCCCTTATCACTTTGCTTTTCTCTCAAAAACCTCCAAACTCGCCGCCAACCCAGCCAATTCCCTTACCCGCCGCAAGACGACCTCCCGGGCTAAATCGCAAAGCTCCAGCACCGCTGGGTCGCGGATGCGGTAAATCACCCGCAGCCCCCTCTTCCGGGCCTCAAGGATACCGGCCTGCCGCAGCACCAACAGGTGCTTCGAAACCACCGACTGCCCCGCCCCGACTGCCGGAATGATTTCGCAGACACAACGCTCGCCTTCCCGCAAGAACTCCACAATCTTGAGGCGGAGCGGGTGGCCCAGCGCCCGTAGCACTCCTGCCGCCATTTCCCACACCTTTTTCATCACGGCGCCCCCCTTTTAGTCTTCCTTATATGAGCATATTAGCATATTGCCAAAAATAAAACAACCCCGAAAAAATTTTTCCGGGGTAGGGCCAAAAGTGAAAAGCTTACGGGAGTCCGGCGTCCCGCAACAGCTGACTTAACTTCTCTTTCTCTTCTGCCGTCGCCTCCACGAGCAGCAGCCACGGCGCGCCCACGTTCATCCCGAGAAGGTTGAGCGCCGCCTCCACCAGCACCGGGTTCGTGGTGATAAACATTCCTTTGATGAGCGGGAAGAGCTCTTTGTGAATTTTCGCCGCCAGGGCTACGTTCCCGCTCTTACAATTTCCATTATGTGTTTCCTCGGAAACAGACGTTCAACCTTAAACTGACAGACCTTTAAGATCCCTTTTGCGTTCAACGTTTATAAAAGGAACTCGATCACATACCGGAGCGCCAAGTAGGTAACCAAAGCACCCAGGATGCCGCGGATCAAACGGTCCGGCAGGAATTTCTGAACGCGCGCACCAACATATGTGCCCAGCAAGCCGCCTACACCAAAGAGCGCCCCCAGCGCCCAGTCCGGCGCTACCGCTGCTTGGCCGACCATCGGGGTCAGGGCAAGGACGTGGAAAAAGACCACGCCGGCAATAGAGCTGAGGAAGGTTCCCGCCAGGGCGGCGCCAGCCACCGTGTAGACGGGAAGACCAAGGATGGAAACATAGAAGGGAGCAAGGATGGAGCCGCCGCCAATGCCGTAGATGCCGCCGATTATCCCCACGATCAGAGCCACAAAGAAAACAGTGAAGGTGCTGAAGGAAAATGTTTCCCCCCAGAACTCGTATTCGATGCGGGAAAGCGAGACGTTTTTCGTCTTGACCACGGCTTCAACCGGCAACCCGGCAGCCAGTCGTGCTTTGGCTTCGCCCTTAAGCTGGGTGACCCGCTCGCGAAACTTTTGTTCGATCGCCTTGGTTTGGGCCCTACTCTTGATATACCGGCCGGTAGTTTCGTAGAGCAGCCGCACACCGAGATAAAGCAGCACCAGCCCAACGAAGAACTTAAAAGTGCGCGGATCAGGGAAATACTTGATGCGGATAATTGCCCCGGCAAAAACACCCGGAAGAGTGGCTAGGATCACTACCCAGACCAACGGCCAGGCCATCCGCCCTTCCTTGATGTACCGGTAGAGGCCCCCGGGAATAGCGAGGATATTGTAGATAAGGTTTGTCGGACTTACGGCCGGGGTGCTGAAACCCAGGACGCTAACCTGAAAGGGCAACAGGAGAAACGCGCCGGAAACGCCGGCCGGCGCGGTTACCAAGGAAATAGCAAACGCCACCACCGGCGGGATCAAAGGGAAGACCTTAACACCTGAGACCGGAAAATACACGGTAAACCCACTCTCCCCTCAACGTAGTCTGCGGCTACAAGGGTTTGGAAAGTTTTTGGCCTCGCGAAGCATTTCCCGCCTCCCTCTTACACTTTCCTAAGGAATTCAGGTGGTTTTTAGCAAGGTACAAGCCCGCACTTCTCTAAAACGGTGTGGCCCTCCGGGCCGGTCAGCAACTCGATGAAGGCCCAGGCAAGGTCGGGGTGGAGCGCGGTAAGGGGTACACCCACGGCAAACTCGGTGGGCTGGCCACGAAGGGTAATGTATTCGCCTGGCCCCTTCCCTCCTACCGTTACGGCAGCAGTCGCGTAATAATCAGAATACGCCGGATTCGAAAGATTGATCTTGGAGGGTAAGATAAGGTAGGGAAATCCCAGTTGCCGGGCTACAGATGCGTAGAGAAAGGCGTAATCAACCTTACCTTCGAGCAGGGCACCTGCGGCGTTTATCGATTTGGGATAAAGATGCTGCGACGGGCAGCCGGCTTGCAAAGCAGCGAAAAGGCCCGGCCGACTATAAAACTTTTCCGCCAGTTGCCATACCATCAGGGTCCGGTAACCGCACGGATCCAGGTTTGGGTCGGAATGGGCGTAGGTAACGCCCGGGCTAAGCAAGATATCCATCCAGTTATCCGCGTCTATATTGCTGCTACCGCGTGAGGACTTATTGTAACCGATCACGATCTGGTCAGTGGCGAAGACAAAGTACTCTTTTACAACGTCCGGCACGAGTAATTCGGCGAATATAACCTGGTCGGCCAGTACAATAACCTCATATTGCTTACCGGTCAGTACACAGCGGGCACATTCCCGGGAGCCTGCTCCCTCGATTTCTACAAATAGGCCCGGGTGCCGCCCACCAAACAACTCCAAACAAAATTCGATTGGCCGCCGTAGGGCGCCGGCGTGAATGATCCGGAAAGGTTGCGCTCTCTGGGACACGTTTCCGGTGCCTCCCGTCTTTTCGATTATGGCATACCTTTCAGTTCTTGGTTCGGATAGGGTTTCAGCCTGTTCCCCAATTCTGATACCGCCGCAGGAAATTTTCCAGCCTTTTCTTTTCCTGCCGTACGCTTGCCGCCCAAGCCTTTAAAACCTGCTCGCCCCGAGGAGTTAAGGTATACAGGCGTCTGGCGGGCCCTGCCGGTCCGGCTTCCCAACGGGAGGTCACCAAACCGTCCGCATCCATACGGCGCAGGTTCCGGTAGACCGTGGCCACGTCAACCTCCCCGTTCGTAAAGTCGGCCTTGTTCAGCCGCTGGATTAGCTCGTACCCGTGCGCCGGCTTTTCGGCCAAAAGAAGGAGCAACTGGGCCTGGATCAGCCGTTCGGTTACCAGGGCAGCGTGCAGGCCAGCATCCCGTTTCTTATTCACGAGTGTACCCCTCAGTTATTATTAATGTGCATATAGCTTACTAATAAAAGTAGCGGAAAAAGATGACCGTGTCAAGGTTTAGTAGGTAAACGACCGAGTTTAATTCCGGTAGTCCTTTTCAGCTTACCTTCACCGACGATCTTTGTCCTGGCTAATATCTTTTAAAAATTCTCAAAGAGGAAAATTTGCCCTCCGTCAAGAAGTTACCTTTTAGACGAATTTTTGAACCAGGGGGTATTGGAGGTAAGATGGGTGCCAAAAAGATCTCCTTATGCTAGTCGGTGACTTCGTAGAAGACTACGAGGCGATGGTACCGTTCCAGGCGCTGCAAATGGTAGGCCACGTTATCCACGCAGTATGCCCGGGAAAGAAAGCCGGCGAAAAAGTGCGCACAGCCGTACCCGACTTCGAGGGAGACCAGACATATAGTGAAAAACCAGGTCACAACTTCACACTTAACGCCACCTTTGAGGAGATCAAGGCTGAGGAGTACGACGCCCTGGTGATACCCGGAGGCCGCGCCCCCGAGTATATCCGCCTAAATCCGAAGGTAATTGAGATGGTACGTCACTTCGCCGAAAACAACAAGCCGATAGCCGCCATTTGCCACGGTATCCAGGTGCTGACTGCTGCAGGGGTGGCAAAGGGCAGAACCTGTACGGCTTACCCGGCAGTAAAACCGGAGGTAGAAAACGCGGGCGGGAAGTGGACGGATGTGGAAGTGAACGCAGCCTGTGTCGAAGGAAACCTTGTCACGGCGCCGGCCTGGCCCGCACATCCCGAGTGGCTGGCAAAGTTCTTGCAGCTCCTGGGCACAAAAATCGCGCTGTAGGGAGTTTTCCCGGGAAAGGGGAGAGGATCTTCGCAAGAAACGAGCCTCTCCCCCGCCCGGGGTTTTTGAAAGAAGAGGTGAAACCGCGAGTGCAGATAGGCATCGGCTACAGTAAACTGCCGGCGCCGCATGAGGCCGCAAGAGAAGCCGCACGGATGGCCCTCGCCAGCGCGGGGAACCCGTCGCTCGCGTTTTTGTTCACCACCGAGGAGTACGACCAGCAGGCCGGGCTCAAAACGGTCCTGGAAGAAACGCGCTACCCCAGGCTCGTCGGGGCCTCGGGGGCCGGACTGGTCACACCGGAGGGCATAACCACGCAGGGTGTCGGAATAGTAGCCCTGAGCGGCACGGGTATTTCGGCCACCACCGCCATTGTAGAAATGAACCCTGAGCTGCCGGGGACACAGGCAGGAAACTGGCCTGTGAACTCTTAGGGGAAACAGGACCCCGGAGGGCACCGTGTTTCTGTTTCCAGATGGCCTCGGGGGAAATATTTCGGAAATGCTGCGGGGCGTCTACGACGTGATGGGACCCCGCTTTAAATACGTCGGCGGCGGAACGGGAGATAACCTGCGCTTTTCGAAAACGTACCAGATGACCGAAGCGGGTGTCTCAAGCAAAGCGGTTTTGCGGCGGCGCTGCTCACGGGCGGTGAATTAGGCATCGCGGCAGCCCACGGCTGGCGGTCCTGGGGACCTCCCATCCTGATCACCAAATCGGAAGGGAAAGTCGTTCACGAGTTGGGCGAACAACCGGCTTTTTCCGTGTACTCCCACCGCCTGGGGAGGAATAACCCTGGAGGAGTTCCCCTATGTGGCTCTCCGGAATCCCTTCGGAATACCGGACGCCTGACAAACCTGCTGATGCTCCGGCGCTGGGAAGAAAGGACGCTACAGCTTGCGGCGCGTTTCAAGCTGGTCTTCGAGAACACCCCCATGGTAGGTATCGCCTCCGGGGACCAGAGCGGTAGGACGCTATTCCTCAACAAGGAGGCAAAAAGGATTCTGGGTTGCGATCCTGCAACGCGGGACCCCGACTGGACGGAAAGGTTTATCCCTGCCGGCAAATTTAAAAGGCTCCTCGAAAGGTCGTGGGAAAACGGGCAGGCTGTTGAACCTCTACCGAATGGCGGGTATCAACACCTCAGGGAGAGTTGCGGTGGGTGCTCCTCTCCCTTCTGCCCGTAAGGTGGGGGAAGGAAGTCGCAGAGCTTTTCTGTATGCTTGTGGGCGTTACCGCCCAAAAGAACATGGAGGAAAAGCTGATAGAACTTAGCACCACCGACGGGCTGACCAGACTCTCCAACCGTGTCCGCTTCGAGCAAAGGATGCGTGAACTAGACGAAACGGGAGTGCGGCCGGTCGGTATTATTATATGCGACATCGACGGGCTGAAAACCGTCAGCGATTGCCTGGGTCACGAGCGGGGCGACGAACTCCTGTGTACGGCGGCCAACACGCTCAAAGATAGCTTCCCGACCGGAGAAGCCTTCCGCATAAGCGGCGATGGGTTCGCCATTCTTCTCCCAGGTGTTGACCCGAAAGCGGCTGAAAAAACACGCGAGAGCCTGAGCGCCACCATTGGCAGGTTGAACAAGGAGTGGATACTCCTTCCTTTTAGCATTTCAATAGGTACGGGCTTCACCACCACCCCGCACAAGTCCGTACGCGAAGCGTACAGGGAAGCCGACGACGCCATGTATCACGATAAACTCTCCGCTAACGGAGAAAGGTGTTTTCCGGAAGCCGGACATATCCTGGAAAGACTCTTCGAAGCTCATCCTTATATAAAAGCATACGCCACGCACGTAGCAAAGCTGGCGGAATCCCTGGGCAGAGCTGTCGGCCTAGCTGCGGATGAAATGTCAAAACTCCTCCTCCTGGCCAAATTCCACGACATCGAGAAGGTAGCCTTAAGGCCGCACCTTTTAAGGAAAGAAACTCCTCTCACGCCTGACGAAGCGGAAGAATTAAAGCGTCACTGCGAAGTGGGATACCGCATAGCGAGGCGCTCGCCAGAACCCAACCCGATAGCCGAACTAATCCTGCAACACCACGAATGGTGGAACGGCAAAGGCTACCCCAACGGGCTGAAGGGAAAGAAAATTCATATCTACAGCCGCATCGTTGCTGTTGCCGATGCCTGGGATAATATAGTATCCGGTAAATACCGGACCAGACCTCTTTCACGGGAAGAAGCTTTAACGGAACTAAAGAACTCAGCAGGCACCCGGTTCGACCCGCAAATCGTTGCAACGGCTCTTTCTCTGTTTCCGGTAGTAGATCAGGTTTTCGCTCCGAAATGATCTTCGCGCCGCATTGTTGTCAAAAATGGAAAATTAAAGGCCCCCGGAGTCCCGGAAGCCTTGATTTTCCTGGTGAGCCACGCAGGATTCGAACCTGCGACACCCTGATTAAAAGTCAGGTGCTCTGCC
>NZ_JBRAIN010000093.1:0-6504 GCF_052743955.1 Thermodesulfitimonas sp. | reverse complement strand
AATTTTCTGAAAAAGCCCGTTTATCCCGCACGGTTTGCGACAAGGGGAAAATTAGCGTGTAAACATGCCTTTCCGATGCCGAATTCGCTTTGCTCCCGCGGTATAAGGCGACCGGAAGGAGTAAGAGCGATACGGGGAGAAGAACTTTGGCGGCGCGAGAAAAAAGTTTTTCTTCTGGTGCAAAAACTTTAGGAAAGACTTAAATTTTTCGCGGTGTCCTGCCGAAATATAAAAAAGGAACGTTAGGCCAAAAAGGAACGTTAGGGCCGGGATTCCTGGGGTATGTTTGATGGCCAGACCAAAACCTAATTGCTGGGATTACCTGCACTGTCCGCCGGAACACAAGAACGACTGCCCGGCTTATCTCCAGAAAATGGGGCGCCGCTGTTGGCGGCTTACCGGCACGCGGTGCCACGGCGAACAGCAGGAATCCTTCTTGCGGAAGCTTGCCCAGTGTTTCAAGTGCGAGGCCTACCAGCAGATTACCCGTCTTAAATGGTACGATACGATTTTCGTCCGTTTCGGACTTTTTGTGGTGCTGCCGATTCTCTGCGTGCTCAATGCTGCCCTGATCGCGACTTATTTTTTTATCCATAGCTTGCCGCACTTCCTTTTAGTAGCGGGCGTTGCCACCTTCACGAGCGGTTGCCTGGCGCTGGCCCCGGCCTTTAAGGTGGGGAAGCCAATTGCCATCCTGCGGGAAAAGGCCTACCAACTCGGCCTCGGCAATTTGACGGCGGCGGAAGCGCTTGTTCCCCGGCGGGATGAGTACATGCTGCTGGCGATCGCGCTCAACGACTTAGGAGAAATGCTGCGCGAGATGGTGGGTAAATTTAAGCAAAACATAGAGGTTCTGTCTACTTCAGCCGCGGAGCTGACGGCCAACATGGAACAGTTATCGTCGGGAGCGGGGCAGACCGCAAGCGCCATCGGTCAAGTTGCGACCACCACCGATAGCATCGGCGAAAACCTCCGGGGGATGGTGACGATGGCGTAGGAAGCTTCTGCCAGAGCGGACGAAGGGAGCCGGGATATCGGGGCGGTCAAGACCCAGATGCGGGCTATAGAGGCAGCGAGCGAGAAGATTGAAATGGTTATTGGGGGCTTGAGTCAGAAGGCTCGAGAGATTACCCAAATCACGGAGCTTATCACGCAGATTGCCGACCAGACGAATCTCCTGGCGCTTAACGCCGCGATTGAGGCCGCCCGGGCTGGAGGGCACGGGCGTGGGTTTGCGGTGGTGGCGGCTGAGGTACGCAACCTGGCGGAGCAGTCGGCGCGGGCGGCGGAGGAAGTCCGCAAACTTATCGTGGCGATTCAGGGTGAAACGCAGTACGCGGTGGGCGCCATGAATGAGAGCGCTGAACTGGTTCGCACCGGTGGCGCGGCGGTGGCGAAGGCCGAGGCCTCTTTCCGCATGGTTATTGAGGGTGTCCGGGGATTAACGGAACGGGCCGAGGAAATTGCCCGGTCGGTTCAGGAGGTCGCTACCGCTGTCGGCAGCGTGGCGGCGGCGCAAGAGCAAAGCGCGGTAACGGGAGAGGTAACGGTCGCGGCCGAGGTGCTGGGGAAAATCGCCCGCGAGGGGCAGACCCTGGTGGAGCATTTCAAAGTTTAAAGGATCCTTTGCTTGTCAATAAGGAAAAACCCGTGGGTCCGTCCGGCCGTGCGCCGGACCTTTGGTTTTTGCCGGGGAAAAGCGGGGGGCTCCTGGCTCCGGTTTCCCCTCAGGGTTCGTAGACCACCGTGATTGTTCCCGCATCGCCTGCCGTGACGGAACCGATAACGGCAGCAGTAGTGACATTTCGATTTTTAAGCGCGGCTAACAAGAGGTTGATCCGGTCGGGCGAGACGGCGATAAAGAGGCCCCCCGAAGTCTGAGGGTCGCAGAGGAGATCTCGCAAAACTTCCGGTACCCCGGCGGCAAAAGAAACGCAGGGCGCTACGTAATCGCAGTTGGCGTAAGCTCCGGCGGGGAGAAGCCCAGACGCCGCGAGTTCCCAGGCTTCGGGCAGAAGGGGAACAGCGGCTGCGTTAAGCGTCAGGTGGACGGCGCTCGCCCGCGCAAGCGCAAGCGCGTGGCCAAGGAGGCCAAAGCCGGTGATGTCGGTACAGGCACTGACCCCTGCTTCCTGCATTGCCGCCGCCGCGGCCCGGTTAAGGGTAGCCATCTCCCGGCAGGCCTCTGCGACTGCCGCTGCCGGGGCGAGGTCTGCTTTCAGGGCCGTGGTAATCACACCCGTACCGATCCTTTTGGTGAGCACAAGCAGGTCGCCTTCACGGGCGCCCCGGTTGGTAACGAGTTTTGCGGGGTGAACGAGGCCGGTGACCGCGAGCCCGTACTTCGGCTCCTTGTCTTCGACGCTGTGACCGCCGACGAGCAGCGCCCCTGCTTCTGTAATCTTGTCGGCACCGCCGCGCAGGATGGCGGCGAGCGTTTCGAGTTCACCGCACCCGGTGGGGTAGCAGATGATGTTAAGCGCGGTAAGCGGCTGCCCGCCCATCGCGTATACGTCGCTCAAGGCGTTGGCGGCGGCAATCTGGCCGTAAAGGTACGGGTCATCCACTACAGGGGTAAGAAAATCCACCGTCTGGATGAGGGCGAGCTCATCCGTGAGCAGGTAAACGCCTGCATCGTCCCCCGTTTCGATGCCCCCCAGCAGACGCGGGTCGGCCGTGGCCGGCAGGCCGCTCAGTATTCGGGCCAGCGTCCCGGGCCCGATTTTAGCTGCTCACCCGGCGCTTCTCGTCAGCGCCGTGAGTTTGGGCGCCATCTTTTAAACCCCCTCTTTCTACTTTAAGATTCGCGCGCCCGCTGCCGAAATCCTTCTTAAAGCAAAGACGCACTTTTTTAGGGTGTGACGGGCGGGCGAAAGATAATCCTTGAAGCGGCGGCGGCGCGTGGCGTATAATCGCAGTAAGTATAGTTATGGTGGTGCACTTACGGGAGAGTATTCCGGCAAGTAAAAAGTTAGTTAGCTGCGGAAAAGGTACCACCCTCATAACCCGCGCCGCGGGGAGAAGAAAAGGCGGCGTTGACTGGAGGGAGGTATAAGTGTGGCACGGCGAGCCACTCCGGAAGAGGTTCGGGCGGCCTGCGCCCAAGAGGAACTCGGCTGCGCGCGGACGGACGCGATCGCGCCGCTAGAGGCGATCGTAGGGCAAGAGCGGGCGGTCCGGGCGCTCGAGTTTGGCTTGGAGATTGACGAGCGGGGCTTCAATATCTTTGTAGCCGGTCTGCCGGGGACCGGTAAGAATACGGTGGTCCAGAGCTTTTTAGAGAACCTGGCGAAAACCAAACCCACTCCGCCCGACTGGTGCTACGTCTATAATTTTAAGGAACCTTACAACCCCCGGGCGATAGAGTTGCCTCCTGGCCGGGGTATGGCGTTCGCCCGCGATATGAAGGAGTTCATCGCCGCCGCGCGGCGGGAGATCCTGCGGGCTTTCGAAAGTGAAGAGTACGCCAAGAAGCGAGAAGAAACGGCAGAAAGCTTCAATAAACGCCGCAGCGAGCTTTTTGCGGCGCTCAACCAGCGGGCGGAGGATGCGGGCTTCTTAATTCAACCCACCCCGACCGGGCTCTATATCATCCCCGTTATCGAGGGGGAGCCGGTGAAAGATAAGGATTTTGCCAATTTGCCGCCGGAGCGGCAGCGGGAGATCCTCCGCCGCCGGGAAGAACTCGAGGAGGATGTGGCGAGCACCTTCCGGGAGGTGCACCAGATCGAGCGGGAGGCTAACCAGGCGATCCGGGATCTCGACCGGCAGGTGGCCGGTTTTGTGCTGGGCCTTTTGGTGCGGGACCTCACGGAAAAATACGCCTCGATTCCTGCGGTACTTGCCTACCTGGAAGCGGTGCAGGAGGACATTATCGAAAACCTGCCCCTTTTCCGGGGTGGTCAGGAGGGGGAACAAAAGGGCCCGCCGTGGGCGAAGGAGGACCCCTTCCGCCGTTACGAGGTCAACGTTCTTGTAGATAACAGCGAACTCACCGGGGCACCGGTGGTGATGGAATACAACCCCACCTATAACAACCTGATCGGGCGAATCGATCGGGAGGCTTACTTCGGCGCCTTAGTTACCGATTTTACGATGATCCGGGCCGGTTCTCTCCATAAAGCTAACGGCGGTTACCTGGTTGTTCCTGTGGAGGAGCTCTTACGCAACCTCTTCGCCTGGGACGGCCTCAAGCGCGCGCTCAGGGAGCGGCAGGTGGTCATCGAGGACGCGAGTGAGCGCTTCGGCTTTTTCACGACGAAGACGCTCCAGCCGGAGCCGATCCCGTTAAACTTAAAAGTGATTCTGCTGGGAAATCCCCTCTTTTACTACCTGCTCTACCACTACGACCCCGATTTTCAGGAGCTCTTCAAAGTCAAGGCGGAATTCGGCACGCAGATGGACCGGACACCAGAAAATATCCGGAAGTACGCCGCCTTTTTTAGCATGCTCTGCGAAAAAGAAGCGCTTTTGCACCTGGACGCCTCGGCGATGGCAAAACTCGTTGAGTACGGCTCCCGCTTGGCCGAAGACCAGCGAAAACTTTCCACCCGCTTTTCGGAGATTGCGGACGTGGTCCGGGAGGCCTGTTACTACGCCCGTAAGGAGGGCGCCCCATACACAACGGAAGCGCACGTGCGCCGGGCGGTAGAGGAGCGTTTCTACCGGTCCAACCTGATCCAGGAGCGCATCCAGGAGATGATCGTGCGCGGGGCGATCAAGATTGATACTACGGGAGAGAAGGTGGGCCAGGTAAACGGCTTAGCGGTAATCTCCCTCGGCGATATCAGCTTCGGGAGGCCGCAACGGATTACGGCTACGGTTGCCGCCGGCCGGGAAGGCGTAATTGATATTGAGCGGGAGGCGAAGCTCGGCGGGAGAATCCATACCAAGGGCGTCCTCATCTTGAGCGGCTACCTGAACGAAAAGTACGCGGCCGAAGCGCCACTCAGCGTGAGTGCCCGCCTCGTCTTCGAGCAGAGCTACGAAGGGGTGGAGGGGGACAGCGCCTCGAGCACCGAGCTCTACGCCCTTTTGTCGGCGTTATCCGGGCTGCCTATTAAGCAGGGGCTCGCCGTCACCGGTTCCATCAACCAGAAAGGCGAAATCCAGGCGATCGGCGGCGTTAACGAAAAGATCGAAGGCTTCTTCGACGTCTGTAAGGCCAAGGGGCTGACGGGAGACCAGGGCGTGCTCGTTCCGGCGGCCAACCGGGATAACTTGATGCTTCGGGAGGACGTGGTGGAGGCGGTAAGAGAGGGACGTTTCCATATCTACTTCGTTGAAAACGTGGACGAAGGCATCATGCTGCTAACCGGCGTGCCGGCCGGCGAACGTAGGCCGGATGGCTCTTTCCCGGAGGGAACAGTTCACGCCAGGGTCGCGGCGCGCTTCAAAGAGATGGCGCAGCAACTCCGGGCGGCGAAGGAGGAGAAGGAGAAGAGAGCGGGGCGGGACGAGAGCGACGGCCAGGAGGAGAAAAATGCCGGCAATGGTGCAGGAGATTGAAGTGCCGGTGGGCCGCTTCACGGCTCTCTGGAGCGAGCGGGGGCTTTCCCGCCTCCTTTTTCCCGGCACAACGCCTTTTCCTGCCGCGAAAGGCACCGCTGCTACGAGTGCCGCGGCAGGGGGGCTGGTGGCTCCTTGGGCCGCAAAGCTGGCGCAACTCCTAAAGGTCTACTTTAACGGCGGGGCGGTTACTTTCGGGGAAATTCCGGTTGATTTTACGGGCTACACGCCTTTTCAGGTCCGGGTGCTCCAGTTTATCCGGGCGGTTCCTTACGGCACCGTGGTTACTTACGGTGCGGTGGCCGCGGCTCTTGGCCGCCCGGGAGCCGCGCGCGCGGTGGGACAAGCGCTCGCCCGCAACCGAACACCGGTGGTGGTTCCGTGCCACCGGGTGGTAGGTCGGGGGTGGGGTGGCGGTTTTGCCGGCGGCCTGCGCTGGAAGGAGGAACTCCTGCACCTGGAAGGCGTTGCTCTTCTTCGATAGTTCTTCGCACGGACCGGCGGGATAAGCTTGAGGGCATGTAGGTGACGCCAAGCGGGCGGGGTGTTGACGGGGCGGCGTTTTGTGGTAAAATAAACGTTAGTCTTGTTTTTTACCGCACGGAAAGGGTGGTTCTGAAGCGGGCGCTTACGTGCCCCACCTTTGTCCGGCGAGTCTCCGGGATGACCAGAGGAGGGGTTCTTTGTGTACGCGGTTATCGAAACCGGCGGCAAGCAGTATCGGGTGGCGGAGGGCGAGAAGCTTAAGGTCGAGAAGTTCGACGCCGAAGTAGGGGCAACGGTTAACCCGCGCGTGTTACTGGTTGCCAAAGATGGCGAGGTTCACGTCGGTACGCCGGAACTTGGCGGGGCGAAGGTTGACCTTAAAGTGCTCCGCCACGGGAAGCGCAGGAAGATTATCGTCTTCAAGTACAAGGCGAAGAAGAACTACCGGCGGAAAAAAGGGCACCGGCAGCCCTTCACCGAGGTGCTGGTGGAAAAGATCAGCTTGTAAGA
>NZ_JBRAIN010000092.1:0-6689 GCF_052743955.1 Thermodesulfitimonas sp. | reverse complement strand
CCCTGTTCGCTAAGACAAAGGGTTACGGTGTACCTGCTGGCGGCCGTTTCGAGCTGGCTAAGCCGTCCCTCGAGCGTGTTCAGCGTAGCGTCAAGTGCCGCCCGCTCATTTTCCGGCGCTGCTTTACGTAGCGCCGCCAGCCTTTCGTATTCAGTTTTAACGCTATTGAATTCCTGCGTAACGTCGCTTTTTTCATCCTGCCGGAGGACCACCACTCCGAGCCCCGCCAACTCGCTGATAAAAGCGGCGCTCTTCTCCTTCGCCACGATAAACTGGCAGATCTCCACCTGCTGGTTCCGATCGGTGGTGCTGGTGGCGTAGCTTTGGGTTGCGCCCCAGGTGGAAGCGAGCGCCGTTGCTCTCGCTTTTGCCGCGTTAATATCCACTACTTTCACGCGGAGGAAGGTGCTGAAAACAACGCGTTGCCGGTTGAGAAAGACACGCGTCGGGCGCTCCACCGCAACGGCCACCGGCTGCCTGGCTGCGGGCTTGTTTTTTTCCTTGGGCGCCGGCGGGGCTGGCTTAGGCTTGGTCTTGCCGGTGCGCGGCGCCGGGGCGGCGGCTTGGCGCGTTCGGGGCGCCGGTACGGCTGTTTCGCCGGTCGGTTCCGGTTTTGCGGGTGCTGCTGGCGTTACCGGGGAAACTACGGTCCGTTGCTCTTTAGAGGCGAGCAGCGGCGGCTGGAAAGTCCCGGAGCGTACCAAGGCAAAGGCGCTGCCTGCCACCAGGAGCAGCGCTGCCGTTGCCGCGGCCACGCGCTTCCATCCCGTAAGCAGGACACGCCAGCCACGCACGGGCTCCCTGTCTGCCGCGGCGATGCGGGCCATGACGCCGGCGGCGAAACCTGCAGGCGCTGCCGGTGCCTCTGCTGCCTGCAACAAGGCCCTCATCTGGCGCAGGAGGGCAAACTCGCGCTGGCAGGCCGGGCACCCGGCGAGATGGGCGGCCACCACGGGCGGAAAGTCTCGCTCCGGATGGTCCACGAGCAACAAAAGCTTTTTTCGTAAATGTTTGCACCGCATCGGTTTCACCTATTCCATCCCGGGCAGTTCGAGTCCCCTTTGCTTCGCCAGATGGTAGAGCGCCTTCTTGAGGGCGTTCCGTGCCCGGCTTAACCTGGACTTTACCGTGCCCGGGGCCACGCCAAGCGTGGCGGCGATCTCTTCGTAGCTGAGGGTTTCCATTTCTCGTAATACCAGGACTGCCCGGTGCTCCCGCCCGAGAGTGCCCAGCGCCTGCCAGACCAGGTCTCTCAGCTCACCGTCTTCGACTGCTTGTTCCGGCTGCCGGTTGTTGTCCGCCACCTGGCGGGGCAACTCCCCTTCGCCGGTCAACACCGGGTCGTCAAGCGATAACACGGCCTGGTTTCTTTTGCGATGGTTCAGCCAGAGGTTGACCGCTATCCGGTGCAGGTAGGTCCCAAAATCAGCCTCCTGGCGAAACCTATTAAGCGCCCGGTAGGCCCGCACGAAAGTTTCCTGCGCCAGGTCCTGGGCGTCGGCGTGGTTTCCTGCCAGGCGGTAGCAGAGACCGTAAAGGCGATCCTGGTATGTAAGAACCAGCCTCTCAAAGGCCTGCACGTCACCCTGCTGGGCCTGTGCGACCAGAGTTTTCACGTCGACCAAAGGAGCGTCCTCCTCTGGGTCCGGTAAATTTTCCGGACACTTATTAGACCTCAGATGGTGCTAAAAAGTTCCCAAGGGTCACCAGTATTTACGCGGGAGGTCCTTAAAACTAAAGTCGCTGCTATCTTTCACTTTCCGGGGGTTGCGCTACACCTTAAGTCTATCATCGGGGGCTGATTCCGGCAAGCGAGGGAAATTTCCCGGTGGCGCGCATTTTAACCGTGCATGTTGCGCGGCCGGCGCTTTGCCAGGGCGCTCACGAGAGGATTCGTAGCGGTTGTTTCGGGCATGAGGCACTCCTTAGCGAAGATGCGGTAAATGATGCTGGTAAAGATGCCCTGCAGCCCCAGAAGTAACCCCGTAAGCGCGAGCATCCAGCTTCTGGTGGCGGTGAAGGGGCCGAAGCCGCTCTCCACCCAGGAGACGAAGTGGTAGATGAGCGCGGGGACGCTGACACTCAGAAGCATCAGGCTCAGGTTCCGGAATTGCTTGTAAAGCGTGAGGTTGGTCAGGAGCTTCGTGGCCCGGGAGGGCTTTTTGAAGCGGTGGCGCACGGCATAAAGATCGATAATTCCTCCGTAAGCGGCGGTATTGATGCCGAGAAGCATAAACGCAAGTCCGGCGAGAAAGGAGTGGAGTCCCAAGTTGATCCCGTCGAGGTGCACCGTGCCTCTAACGGCTAGAAGACCGGCGAGGATGGCCCCGACCAGGAAGATCAGGAGACCGGGAAGGACAAAGGTGAGGTAGGGCTGGAAAATAAAAAGGAGGTCGAGCAGGACCCGCGCGATCCGCAGACCGTCCCGGAAGGGGCGTAATTTGGATGCGCCAAGGCGCGGGCGGTAGGCGATAGGAATCTCCGTAGCCCGGAAGCGGCTCCGGCTGACTTTTACCACCAACTCAGTTTCGATGGCAAAGGTAGACGATTCTATCCCCACTGCGGTAAGCACGCGCCGCCGCATACCGTATAGTCCTGAAAGCGGGTCGTTTCCCGGAAAGCCGGCCAGGTTTTTGATGAGCCGGGTGATCAGCCAGTTGCCGCCCCGGTTGAAGTAGGGAATATTTTCCCGGTTTGTGCGGCAGGTGAAGACTACATCCGTCTTTTTAAGCTCCTGCACTATTTCCGGGATATATTTTGCCGGGTAGGTGCCGTCGGCATCAATAAAAATGATGAAATCGCCGCGGGAGGCCTCAAAACCCGAGCGCATCGCCGCGCCCTTGCCCCGGTTGACCGGGTGGCAGATGACTTTGGCATTGCAGACCCGGGCTAGTTCCGCCGTCTTATCGGTGGAGCCGTCGTCGACCACGATGACTTCGGCGTCCAGCCCCGTGACCGCGGCGGCGATCTCTTTGAGCGTCGTGGCAATGCCTTGCTCTTCGTTAAAAGCCGGAACGATAACCGAAACTTGAGGCACGCTTTACTCCTTGAACGATAAGTATATTTTGCGCTGCCTGCAGGCGGCGCTGCACCGCTTAATTTTTCGCCGCGCTACGCGTTATTCCTGCTTTTTAGCAGTAGAGAGCGGGGGTTTTTACGTGTGAGGAAGGAGGAAGAGCGCGGTTGAAGGCGAAAAACTTCTATTTATGGTGAGGGAGACGCGAAAAGAATTGCTCACGCATCTTATCCTGGCGGCAGTGCTGTTAGGCGCGCTGGTGGTGCGGGTTGTATTTATCCATCACTGGGGGAGCAGCCTCGCTTTAGGGAGTGACGATGTCGGCTACACTGAAAGTGCCCGGCGTCTCGTGACGAACCACGTTTTTTCTTACTGGCGACCGCGCCTTTCCCCGGAACCGGCGCTGGGACCGAGTGCCTACATGCCACCCGGCTACCCGCTTTTCCTCGCGTTTTTTATCTGGCTTTGGGGCGATAACGCTCACGCTCTGGCGGCCGCACGGTACGCGCAGGCCTTCCTTATGGTGGGTACGGTCTATCTTACCTACCGTCTTGGTCGGGAGTTAGCCGGAAGGTGGGCGGGGCTCGGGGCGGCGGCTTTAGTCGCCTTTTACCCCCCGCTTATTTTGATCAACGGGTTGCTCCTGACCGAAACCCTCTTCACCTTTCTCCTTATATTGTTCGTGGGCCTCTGGGTGAAGGCGAGGCCGGATGACGCCCGGAGTCACGCGGTGCTTGGCGTGGTAAGTGGGCTGGCTACGCTTGTGCGCCCTACAGGTGTCCTTTTGCTCTTTGCCGCTGCCGGCCGCCTGGCGGTGTGCCTTATGCGCAGAAAAATTGGGGCGCGCGCTCTCTGGCCTGCTTTGGGTGCCCTTCTGCTCACCTTTTGTCTCGTTCTTTCTCCCTGGTGGGTGCGCAATGCCCTTGTCTTTCACCGCTTCATCCCCCTGACGGCGAGCGGCGGCAACCCCTTGTTACTGGGGACCTACGTTAATCTCGAGGGGATAAAGCACGGCTGGCATCCTTCCTGGCCGGTGGGGCGAGACCCGATGGAGACGGGCAAGCTCCATACCGCCCTCGCCCTAGAACGCCTGCGGGACGGCTTCCAGAACGATTTTTGGCGCTACCTTGACTGGTACACGCGGGGAAAGTTCCGGCTTCTCTGGGAGCGGGCCTTCGTCTGGGGGGGTGAGGACAAGCTGCCGCGGGGAGTTACCCTTCCTTACCATTACGTGCTGGTTGCCGCAGGCGGGTTCGGCCTGCTCTATGGTCTGTGGCGCTGTTTTCCGGGTAGCGGGAGGATTTTTGCCGTCCTGCTCCTTTTCACCCTGGTTCATCTTGCTACTTACGCCCACTGCCGGTATGCGCTGCCGCTGCTGCCGTTACTGGCAGCTACGGCTTTTTGGCCCCTGAAAGTTTTTGGGTAGCAACCTTTCTTTTGTGGGGGGCCTGTGCTATAATTAGGTCCTAAATACCGAGGGGGGGAACGGATGTTCGCGGAGAAGTTTGGCCGCGAGGGACTGACGTTCGATGACGTGCTGCTGGTTCCTGCTGCGTCGGCCGTTTTGCCGCGTGATGTCGAGACAACCACTTACTTTACAAATCAGATCAGGCTGAATATCCCATTAGTGAGCGCCGCGATGGACACGGTGACCGAATCCCGCCTGGCGATTGCGATTGCGCGGGAAGGTGGCATCGGCGTTATCCATAAAAATATGACGGTGGAGCGCCAGGCCTTGGAGGTGGACCGGGTAAAGCGGTCCGAGCATGGCGTCATCACCGACCCGATCTTTCTCGCGCCGGAGAACAGCATCCGGGAAGCGATGGCCTTGATGGAACGCTACCGGATTTCGGGTGTGCCCATCACTGAGGGGAAGAAGCTTGTCGGCATCATCACCAACCGGGATATCCGGTTCGAGACCAATTTTGACCAGCCGATAAAGAACGTGATGACTAAAGAAAACCTGATCACCGCTCCGGTCGGCACTACCCTTGAGAAGGCAAAGGAAATTCTGCGCCGGCATAAGATTGAGAAGCTCCCTTTGGTGGATGAAAACTTTCATCTGTGCGGCTTAATTACCATTAAGGACATCGAAAAGGCGCACAAGTACCCGCACGCGGCGAAGGACGCCCAGGGTCGGCTCCTCGTAGCGGCGGCGGTCGGCGTGGCGTCCGGCTATCTCGAGCGGGTGGAAGCCTTGGTGGCGGCGAAAGTGGATGCGATCGTGGTCGATACCGCTCACGGCCATTCGCAAAAGGTAATCGAGGCGGTGCGCGAAATCCGGCGGCTCTACCCCGACCTTCAGGTGGTGGCCGGGAACGTGGCTACGGCGGAGGGTGCGCGGGCGCTTTTCGAGGCGGGGGCTGACACCGTAAAGGTCGGCATCGGCCCCGGGTCGATCTGCACCACGCGGGTTATCGCCGGCGTAGGCGTGCCCCAGATAACCGCGGTTTACGAGTGCGCCCAGGAGGCCAAAAGATTCGGCCGGCGGATCATCGCGGACGGCGGCATCAAATATTCAGGCGATATTACCAAGGCGATTGCGGCTGGAGCAGATACGGTTATGTTAGGCAGTCTCCTTGCCGGGACCGAGGAGAGTCCCGGGGAAATCGAAATCTACCAGGGGCGTAGTTACAAGGTTTACCGCGGCATGGGCTCGCTTGGCGCAATGCGGGAAGGCGGCGCGGAGCGTTACTTCCAGGACCACGGCCCGAAGTTAGTGCCGGAAGGTGTCGAGGGCCGGGTGCCTTATAAGGGGCCGCTGGCGGAAACGGTCTTCCAGCTTATCGGGGGCCTGCGGGCCGGCATGGGTTACTGCGGCTGCCGGACCATTGAGGAGTTAAAAGAAAAGGCACGTTTTGTGCGGATTACCGTTGCCGGGTTGCGGGAAAGCCACCCGCACAACGTTATTATCACCAAGGAAGCGCCCAACTACACTATCGAGCGCAGCGGGTAGAAGGAGATGCGCGGTCAAAAAACGGGTCTTTTGGCCAGTAAAGATAAAGGCTTTACGCTATCAAAACCAGCGGGGGCGCAGGATTCCTGGGTTCTTGCGCGTTTCACAGGGATTCCGCTCCGCTTAGCAGCTTAAGGAGAAGCTCTCTTTCTCTCTCGCCGGGTGGCTTAGCGCTGCAGAGGTAAGGTATCTGCCGCGCCTTCTCGCTGCCGAAGAGCCAGCGGAAATCCTCGGCGAAAATCTCCTCGGCGTTACTGGTCCATTCGCCTTCCTTCGTCTGGGTCACGCCGCGCAGCGATAGGTATTGCTGCAGCGCCTTTTCGCTAACCAGTTCGTAACGAAGGATGTGGCCGAACTCGTGAGCCACGGTGTACGCCGCCAGGTAGGGGCGTAACGTTCCGGCCGGGCCACCCCATTTTTCACCCGGTAAATGTAGCTCCTGTACCGGGGCGAAGCGAAGAGGTAGACCGCTTTCTGGCCCGGGAGGGTGCAGCCGGCGAGCCAACCGAAACCGGGAAGAAAGCAGCGTTCCCGAACCACGTAAACCGGGATTTCCTGGGCCGATAGAAAAGGTAAGGCGGCTTCGAGGTGGCGCACTTCTGCGACCACTGCTTCCTGGGGTGGAAACTCGGCCTGCCCGAATGCGGCACGCTCCCCTCTGACCCCGCCGATCGAGGTAGGCACCTGCTCGAGTTCGCTGAGACTAACCCGCGCGGT
>NZ_JBRAIN010000091.1:0-7079 GCF_052743955.1 Thermodesulfitimonas sp. | reverse complement strand
TCAAAGGCGTGGGCGATCGCCGCGGTTATCCTTGCCAGCTCAGCCTCCTCTTCCACAGTTATAGAAGATACATCCGCTTTATTAGGCGCACTTCGGGCGGCAGGTTCAGAAGCCGGAACCTTCGCCGCCAGTCGTACCACCCGCGGACGGTACCAGCCGCTTTCCCATAAATCAGGCTGTTCCCGGAAAACCGCTTCTACCAGGGCCAGGTTTTCCGCCGCGCCGGTAACCGCAGGATCAAGCCGCAAGGCGGTCTCATAAGCAATCTTTGCCGAGCCAAAGTCACCAAGCCCCGCCACGGCGCTACCGAGCGCCGCCCAAGTCTCTGCAGAACCAACTTCAGTTTCTAAGCAGGTCAATAAGCATTTAGCCGCCGGCGCAAACTCCTGCCTCTCTAAATAGAGCAGCCCGAGGTTGTAATTAACATCCGCGTTGTCCGGTGCCGCCGCCAGCGCCTGCTCAAAAAGTTTCTGCGCTCTACTCCTTTTGCCGGCCGTGTAGGCCTGAAAACCTTGCGCTAGTAACTCATCAACGTTACTCTTTTGCGCCTTCACCACCCTACCGCCCCTTTCCCTGTCTTTTACAAGCTCCCGGAAGCGGGCCTTTGCCTTAGCCGCCGCCTTATCCCAAGTGAATTTCTGCCGTATCTCCGCTGCTGCTTGCGCCCCTAAAGTCCGGGCCTCACCCGGGTTTTCGTAAACCCACCGCATAAGGTGAGCCAAATGCTCCACGTCCGGCTCCGCCCAGTAAGGATAGCCCACCGTTTCGAAGTTTCCCGCCCGCTTTTCCGTAGCCAGAACAACCCGGGCGTCAATTAACAGCGCATTTTCTTTATGGCAGAAATCTAGACAGGCTCCGTAGCGCGTAACGATCACCGGCAGGCCACAGGCCATTGCCTCCGCTACCGGTAGGCCGAAGCCTTCACCTCGGTGGGGGTGCACCAAACAGTCGCAGGCCCGGTAGAGCCCCGCCATCTCCGCCTCTCGCAAAGAATCATTAAGGTAGAGAATCTCCGGCGTGCCCTTCCGCCGCCTCAACTCCTCTATCTTCGCCCCTAACCCCTGCCCGCGATAGAAAGAATCCGTGCCGAAATCCTTCACTACAAGGCAGACATCATCCTCCGCCGAAAAGGCCCTGAAATAGGCCTCCAGCAAAACATCCGGCCCCTTCCGGGGAATGGTTCCGCCCACAAACAAGAACCTAAACGCTTTTTCCGTTGGAAGCGGAAGCGGTACCACCTCGGGGTTAAAGATCGCGGGATTTATCCCTAAGGGAATCACGGCCACCTTTTGCGGATCAACACCGCTCTGGATATAGGAGTCACGTACAAAACTCGAGCAGGCCCAAATTTCGGCTACCGCCGGGCTATTGGCGAATTTTACCCACTCCACCGGCAAGGAACCGTACTCCCAGGGCTGCATCCAGATGAGCCGCCCCTCGGCCGGTGTAAATAAGGGCGGCCAGCGGTGGCGCACCGTAAAGTCGACCTGGACTGGCCGTCGCCCAAACCGCGCCGCCAAGAAGACAAAGCGTGGGTCAACCGCCTGGTCGAACTGATCGGGCTCGTAAGGCGTAAGCCCTATCTCCAACTCCTCATCCTGCAGCAACGCCAGGACGAGTTCCCGGTTCACCAGCGCTAAACTGTGGTAAACAAAGAAAGAACCTTCCCAGACAATCCCGCACTTTTCGTCAGATCGCGACAAAACCATCCTCCTCCCAATAACCGGTCGTTGGTCGTCAGTCATCGGACGTCAGAACATAGCTAAAGGACAAGACGCAGGTGCAGATACTCAGCGTCTTTTATCGAAGAAATGAGCTGTCGGGACACTCCCCGCTTTAAAATAAGCTTGTAGCGCTTCCTGCCCTTGGTGCACGCGGGCTATTTCCTCCCTTATCTCGCCGAGCCAACCCGCCAGCAGCTCCTGCGCCTGCTTCTCTTCCTGGAGAATCTGCTCTAGTAAAGATGTGTTTGCCGGAGTTTCATTCGCGGCAAGACTAGTCAATACTCGCACGATCTCTGCCTTTAGCTTTTCTTTTATCCCGATTACCTCTTGCAAGGTCTCTACCGGTGCTCGCTGCTGAATTGCCTCCTTTTGTACTGTAGCCAGTTTGAGCCAGTAGCCAAGTAAGGTGCAAAGTCCCTCGCTACACCTTTCCATAGCTCATATCCCCGCAGCCGCAGCGCCAAACGACACCGCCCTCGTTCCAGAAGTAACTACCGCCGTGGCCCAGGCCTCCCGCAGCTCCCTCAAGTATCCCAGAACCTCGATAAGCGGCGCCTTTTCTCTCTTCTCGTTCACCTCGAGTAGCCGCCGGTGGAAGTAGTCGTAAAGCTTAGCCAACGACTCAGCCACCTCGTATTGCATATTCAGCGCGCTCTTTAGCTCCGTAATAATGCTCTGTGCACGGATGATAAACCGGTTAGCCTCCTCGTAATCACCGCTCTCTAAGGCTTCCCCCGCCCGCGCGAGAAAGTCTATCGCCCCGTCATAAAGCATCAGCAAAAGCTGGCCTTTATCTTCCATAGCCTAAACCTCCATTCCTGCAGCACTCGGCGGTACCGCTGCTCCCGCACCTACCGCCGCGATAACCTCAGCCCAAACCGCGCGTAGTTCCCGAAGGTAGCCCTGGACCTCGGCTATAGGGATACCGTCTTTTTTAACGTTCGCTTCGACTAACCGGCGATTGAAATAATCGTAAAGTTGGTATAGCGATTGCGCAACATCGTACCGCATATCAAGCGAACTGGTTAACTCCGCAATGATGTCCTGAGCCCGGACAATAAGCCGGTTTGCCTCTTCAAAATCTTTCCTTTCCAGAGCGTCAACCGCCCGGGAAAGGAAGTTAATCGCCCCATCATAGAGCATCAACAGGAGTCGGCCGGGCGGCGCAGTAGCTATTGCGGCCGCGAAATATTCGTTCTGGGCAGCGCTTTTTTTTGCCAAATATTGCACGTTACCACTTCTCCTTTACTATTTCCGAATTCCGGTTCCCGATGTTTGGCCGAGTTGCATCGCCAACCAGTTACTCTGCGCACTCATCGCCGTTAGCGCTTCTTCAAGCGCGGTGAACTGCCGCCAGAGGTTTGCTTCGCGAATAGATAGGCGTTCTTCCATCCTTGCAACCTGTTCCCCAATATCCTTGATCTGGCCTGCCAATGAACCTCTCTTTGCTGCTATAAAGCCGGTGCCGCTTACATTCCACAGGTTCAGGGTAGCATCCATCCGGGTAGCCACGCCGTCGTTCCCGTTTGCCGATGAAGCGCCGAACAAAAGTGCTACCTTATCCGGCTTCGTAGCCAACACCTCAGTAAGTTTGGCTTCGTTTACCGTAAGGGTCGCCTCCTTACCCGAGGTGGTAATCCCGATAAGGTGTAGAGCATTAAGCGTGGGATCGGCGGTACTGATAATTTCCGAAACCTTGCGCCGCAACTGGTTTTCTAAATCCATAAGCGCCCGGTCTCCCTGAAGCAGACCCGCAGTCTTGGTAGCCGGATCATAGCTAAGTTTTTGGGAAATATCACTCATAAGCGCATTATAGCTTTTCACAAAGGCTTTAATCTTGTTAACCGCAGTCTGGGTATCATTCTTTACCTCTAAGGTAACGGTGGTGGCCGAAGTTCCTTTTAGCGTTAGGGTAACGCCGCTGAGCACATCGGAAATGGTATTAGTACTCCGGGTAATGGCAAGGCCATTCACCGTGAATGAAGCATCCTGCGCCGCCACCAGTTGATTCTTGATGGCTCCGTCAGTCTTCAAGATGCCTAGCGACTTCAAAACTCCGGTTGTGGCGTCATCCACCAAATTGATCTCACTGGCTGCGCCGGTACTTTTACTGGTAAGGACTACCCGGTTATCAACAATCGTCGCCGTGACCCCAGCGTTAGCATTGTTAATCTTCTCTCTAACGCTGTTAAGACTGTCGGTCTCTTCTACCGTTACACTTTTCCCGTTAATTGTAAAGGTCCCACTGAAACCAAGCGCTGCCGTCGGATCAGCAAACCGGTCTGAAGCTATGCTATGGGCCTGGGCAAGCTGGGTAACAGTAATAGAGTAGGTAGCCACGGCAGCAGTAGAAGAGGCAGTTGCTGTAACCACGCTCTCGTTCGAAGACGTAACCACACGGCCGGTATAAGTAGACATTAACTTTAAGTCAAGGAGCTTACTGTGGAGATCGTTAAGTTTCGCCTGTATTTCGTCCCAAGCGACTTTCTGCTTCTCCAAAACGGCTTTCTTACGGTTTAAAAGCTCTACCGGCTGCCGTTCAATCGCCATCAGCTTATTAATGATATCTTCTGTATTCAGGCCAGACATAACCCCTGTTATCCGCATCGTCGTCATAAGGAGTTCACCCCTTTCTATGTCTTCTAAAAGCAATTCGCTTTAAATCTTCTTATCGACCAACATGCCAATGAGCTTTTTCATTTCGGCCACCATATCGAGTATCTTCTGGGGTGGAATCTCTCGCAAGACCTCGCCAGTATCCCGGTTGACTACCTGAACCACCACTTCATGGGTGGCCTCATGAATCCGGAATCGTAGCTCATACCAAGTCATCTCCATTACAAGATTCAGACGGCCAACCAAATCCTCTAACCAGGCCTTACTCACTCCTTTATGCTTTCCGGTTTCTTTATCCTCTCCTGGCGGTTGTTCCGGTTTCTCTACCTTCCCGGGTAAGGTAGCCGCTTTCTCGACAAAATGCCTGGATGTCTCCGCAGCCGGTTTTACTGGTTCGGAAGCTTCAACGCGCACAATAGGCTCCCTCCTCGATATTTAAGTTCACTGCCGCCTCCAAACCCCTTAACGCCATTTTTAGCAGTGATGACTCAGGAAACCTTTGCAGCCCCACGGTAATTATCGCTTGTGCCTCCCGGTAGCGGCGTAACCGGGTAAGAATGCTAACGAGTGCCGTATAATACCGTAAGCATCCCTCATCAAGGTCGAGCGCGAAACGATAAAAGACTGCCGCCTCCTCCAAGAATCCTTTCGCCGCCGCAATCTCACCGAGCATCGCCATTGCCTCGCCATCCCGCGTACCCGCATGTACCGCGGATAGCAACTCCTCTCCCGCCAGATCCGTAAAGCCGTGCCGGAAGTAGAGTTTACCCAACCGCAGGTGGCGCTCAGGCGATGGAATCACGTCTATAAGCGGTAACGCCTCTTCGAATTTTTTGAACTCCCCGAGTTCAAGCAGCTTGCCGAGTAAATCGAGAAGAATCCGCTGGTACCGCACGCGGTCCCCACCGGCTACGACCGGCAAAGACGGAAGCACCCCACCAGTAAGCGCCGCAAAGGCCCGGTAAACCTGAACGTGTAACGCCCATTCTTCTTCCTGACCCGCGGCCTCTAAGAGCGCTACCGCTTCAGGAACCTTCCCTCCCATTATTAGACAGAAGGCACGACTTAAAAGCGCAGGCATCCGGTAGGCCCCAGTTTCAAGAGCCGCGAAGCAGTCACTCGCCTCGGCGTAGCACCCAAGGTTCAACAGTAGCTCCCCTTTGAGAAAAAGAAGCCGCTGCGATACGCCACTACGGGCTAATGCTGCTTCAAGATACTGCAGCGCTTCCCGGTAACGTTTTTCCAGGCTAAAAGCCTGGCTTAAAGCTATCAAGGTATCCGGATCATCCAAATCGAGGTGTCGGGCGAAAAACGCCGTAACCGCCTGGATGTCCTCCCGGGGGAGAAGAATGCTGGCCAAGTTATAAACCGGCCCTAAAAAATAGCGGTTAGCCTTCAAAGCTTGGGTATAAGCTTTTACCGCCTGCCCATAATCACCGAGCTGCTCGTAAGCCTGACCCAGCCCGTACCACGCCCGGTAGCTTCCTACACCCTGCTGAGTAATATGGCAGGTGGCCGACTCGCCCCGGGCAAGGCATTCCTGGTAAGCCGCCACCGCGGCGCCAAAATTCTTCATGTCGGCGTAAACACAAGCCTTTAAAAACAGCAGGTCTGTATAATCCGGATAAGCCTCGACCGCATCCGCAAGCACCGCCAACGCTTCTTCATAACGTTTAAGTTCTTTCAGGCACAGAACGATATTTCTGAGCAGTACTGAAGCGTAAGCGACTTCCAGAGAAGGCAGCTTATGAAAGGCCTTTTGAAACTCTTTGAGCGCCGCGGCGTACTTTCCCAGCCGGAGGTACTCCACGCCCAGATTAAACCTTACAAAGTTGTCCTGGGGTCGCTTTACAACCTCTTCTTTAAGGATCTTGAGGTTCCGCTGGATCTTTTCTTTTTTTAGGGTAGTTTGATTTAAATAACCGTAATGGTTTATCCGGACATCCGAAAAGGCTACTCTACCACCATACTGCTGCACACAGGCTACAATCTGTTCGTGGATGGCTCCACTGAAGCGGAATTCGGGACGGTTGCGAAAAACCCGGAAGGTAGGATTTATCACGGCGTCGACTCCGGGCTTATCGCCCACGAAGTTGATCTCTGTCAAATAGTAGCCATCCGCTGCGTTGGCGGCAATCAACTCCCGGAGCTTCGGCCCGTCACCCGTCACCAGCTCCTCATCAGCATCGAGGAAAATAATCCAGTCCCCGGTTGCCTTCTCTAAAGAAACGTTCCGGGCAGCACTAAAGTCACCAGTCCAGGGAAAGTGATAAACTTGGGCCCCGAAATCCGTAGCAATAACCACCGTTCGGTCCGTGGAGCCGGTATCCACCACGATAACTTCATCAACTACTCCCTGGACACTTCGTAGGCAACGGGGCAAGTCTTCTTCCTCGTTTTTAACAATCATACAAAGGGAAAGTTTCATTTATTAGATCCCCCTTCACCGTTGTTATTCGGCAAAAGGAAGGAAAACTTGAGAAAAAGGCACGGAATCGAGTAGGAGGGGGTGACAAGCCCCCGTCCTCCCACACCACCGTACGTACCGTTCGGTATACGGCGGTTCACAAAAGGATAGCGAAGTTCAACGGTACCGATCCGCCAAGCTCGTGAGCCCTTGGTCGCGCCAGTAGGCGAGGCCGAGGGCTTTATTAACCTGCGGGGTCTTGGCTAAATGCCAGTATCCGCTCCCTTGTTCTGCTCGATACGGCGCAGGGCGCGGAGCATGTTGCCCCGCTC
>NZ_JBRAIN010000090.1:0-7199 GCF_052743955.1 Thermodesulfitimonas sp. | reverse complement strand
GCTATGCACCTGCCCCGTCTCGGCATCGATGGTGAGGTCGGATTCCCCGACCACACCAAGGCGCGCACCGTCGTAAAGGTTAACAATTTCCTTGCCGATAAGTTCGCCAAGCCTCATCTTTTGCCACCTCGCGCAGCTAATCATTTCCCGCCGGGTATAATTTTACACCGCCCCGCCCGGCACAGACGTAAGATAAAGGGTTGCAGCAGGGCGAGTGTGATAGCGACGGCCGCGAGCGGATCAAGCTCCAGCCCTAAAACGGCAATCTGGGAAGGGATGTTTACCTCCAGAAAACCGACCAGGAGGGAAAGGGACAGATAGATGCCGCCCGCAACGCCGACCAGATAGGCCAGGGCACCCGCTAGGGGCGAAGGCGTCCTGTTCAGGCTTTTCTCTCGCAGGGAAAGCTGATGGGCCTTCTCTTTAACCGATAGTACCATGAGGGCGAAAACTCCGGCGCAAAAAAGAATGGTCGCGAGCACATTGTCCACCCCCCGTTCATTACTTATGACGGACCAACCACCGGTATACAAAAAAATCAACCGCCCCGATTAGCGGTTGATTTTAAAACGCCGGTTTCCTACCCTCTCTATCCTGTATGGCCGAAGCCACCGGCGCCCCGCGCGGTGGCGTCGAGGCAAGTGACTTCCCGCCATTTTATCCTACTGACCGGTTGAACGACGAGCTGGGCGATCCGGTCACCCCGGCGGATAATGAAGGGCTCGCGGCCGAGGTTAACCATGATCACCTTGATTTCGCCCCGGTAGTCGGCGTCAATCGTGCCGGGAGTGTTGAGGAGGGTGACGCCATGTTTTAACGCCAGGCCGCTCCGGGGCCGGACCTGCGCTTCGTAGCCCTCCGGTAACGCGATGCTAATGCCCGTCGGGACCAGCAACCTCTCGCCCGGAAGCAAAGTTACCGGTTCCGTAACGGCCGCATAAAGGTCAGCCCCCGCTGCGCCGGGCGTAGCGTAAGCCGGCAGCGGCAGGTCCTCTGCTCCCGGCAATCGCCGGACGGCGACCTCCACTTCCGCCATTAACTGAGCCTCCCGAGCGCCTCGCGCCAGACCACACCGTCCTCCCAGGGACCAATCGAAGCGAGGGCGAAGTTCTCCGGGCGGAAAAAGCTCTCCGCCACGGCAAAAACGTCTTCAAGAGTTACCGCTTCAATCTTCGCTACGACCTCCTCCGGCGGCACCACCCGGCCTAAATAGAGCTGCGACTTCCCCATCCGGCTCATCCGGGCAACAACGCTTTCCAGGCTCAGGAGGAAGTTCCCTTTCAACTGGTTTTTGGCCCGCAGGAATTCTTCTTCGCTTATGCCACGACGCCGGACGTTGGTAATCTCGGCCGCGATCATCTCCAGCGTCTGGGAGACGTTCGGAGCTGCTAGACCGGCGTAAATGCAGAAGAGACCCGTATCGCGGTAGGAGCTATGGTAGGAATAGACAGAATAAACCAGACCGCGGTCTTCCCTTATCCGCTGGAAGAGACGCGAACTCATCCCACCACCGAGAATCGTATTGAGGGTCTGAAAGACATAACTCAAATCGTCCCCTAACGCCACACCGGGAGTGCCGATGCAAAGGTGAACCTGCTCCGTATCCCGGGTGCGGTGGGTTATCGCCGCGTGAGGAGCGGGACTGGCGAGCAACCGCGTTTCACTCTTCCCTCTTACCCGTTCAAAGGCGGGCAAAATCGCGGCGAGCACCTCCTCGTGCCGGATGTTACCCACAACCGAAACCACCATCCGCCCCTTGAGGTAATGGCGTTCGTAAAAGCGGAGGAGATCCTTCCGGCCGAGGCTCTTCACCACTTCCTCCGTACCGACGATGGGGCGGCCTAAGGGATGTCCCTGCCAGAGGGTACTGGTAAAAACATCGTGAACCAGCTCGTCCGGCGCGTCCTCGTACATTTTTATCTCTTCGACGATTACGTTTTTCTCCCGCTCCAGGTCCGCCGGGTCAAAACGGGAGTTGAAGAGCATATCGGTCAGAAGGTCGACCGCTAACCGAAAATGCTCGTCGAGTACCCGGGCGTGAAAACAGGTATATTCCTTGGCGGTAAAGGCGTTAAGCTGCCCTCCAACAGCATCAAGCTCTTCGGCAATCTGCTTGGCCGTTCGGGTCGAGGTGCCCTTGAAAAGCGCGTGCTCGATAAAGTGGGAAATCCCATTCTGCTCCGGTGCCTCGTCCCGCGAACCAACGTTCACCCATACCCCGATGGCCACCGAGCGTACGTGGGGTATTTCTTCGGTTAACACCGTAACGCCGTTGGGCAGTTCTTCTGTGCGGATCAACATTTCACCCTCTTTTGCCGTAATCGTAGTCATTTTCTACAACAGGCTGCGGAATCCTCCCGCAGATTAGCATTCCCAGAAAAAAGAGGCCTTTAGCGGCCCCAGCCAGCCTGCGGCTTAACACACTTTTCCCCAGGATAGGCCGGAGCCCAAAATTACCGGCAGTTGGCTCCAACCGCTACCTTTTGAAAGAAGAGGCTTCCCCCAAATAGCGTACCACGCCTCTGAAAATCGCCCAACTGAGCCGTTCCTGATAATCAGGATTACAGAGAAGAACCTTCTCCCGCGGGTTGGAGAGGAAACCTACCTCGACAAGCACAGCAGGCATCCGCGTTTCCCGGAGCACAAAATAACGGCCGGGGAGCGGCATCCGCTCCTTACCAACATACCGCCACATTTCCTCCTCGATGTAGCGAGCCAGGATGTCGCTTCCGGGCTTTTCGGAATAGTAAACGTGCACCCAGCCTTGCCCGGATCCCGGGCGGTGTTGACGTGGATACTCAGAAAGATGTCGGCGCCCGCGCGATTCGCCAGTTCCACCCGGGCCCGCAGGTCGTAGCGTTTTCTGGCGGCCAGTGATTTGATCTCCGGAGGTGCTAGGTCGTAGTCACCGGTGCGCGTCATAATAACCGTCGCCCCGGCATTCTCCAAAAAGCGCTTGAGCCGCCCGGCGATCTGGAGGACAGGTCTTTTTCCAGAATCTCCCCCCGGTAATGCGCCCCGGGATCCACACCGCCGTGTCCTGGGTCAAGGACAATCGTCCGCCCGGCGAGGGCCGTCACGTACCAACCGGTCGCCGCTGTCGAACAGGCCCGGAAAGCTCCCGCTCCTACGATTATACCCGCTGTCAGAAGTAGCAGTAGAAACCCGAAGCACCACCGCTCAACATAAAAGAAAAACTTTGGCAACCCTCATCGCCCCGGTTGTGCTTCCGCTTCGGATAGAAGCTCCGAGATGGTGACAAACTCGAAGCCCCGCCCCCGTAGTTCCTCGATAATCGTCGGCAGCGCCTCAAGAGTAGGCGCCGTAGGGTGAAGGAGAACAATGGCCCCGTTGTGTGCGCGGCTGACCACCTTGCTGCTAATCGCCGTTGCCGGGGGATTACGCCAGTCAACCGGATCGATGCTCCAGAGAATCACCCGGTAGCCAGCCTGGGCCGCCGCTTCGAGAACAGCAGGGCCACAATCACCGTAAGGGGGGCGAAAAGACGGGGCCGCTTCTTGGTTACACTTTCGATGATCGCCTCTGCCCGCCTGATCTCCGCTAGGTTATCCGCAACCGAAAGGCGACTCGGCTCCCGGTGGGCGTAGCCATGGCTGCCTACTTCGAAATCCCGGGCGACATCTTGTGCCAACTCCGGAAACTTCTCTACCCACTGCCCGCCGAGGAAAAAGGTCGCCTTTACCTTTTTCCTCGCAGCAGCTTCAAAATGGCAGGCAGGTATTCCTCACCCCAATAAACATTAAAGGTTAGGGCGATGAGCCGTTTCGCTGTTGATCCTTGGTAAATAGGACCGGGAGCAGCCGCTAAAACCGTTTTTTCGTTATCCGACATCAGGTAGCCGGTGATAAAGGGGATACCGAGAGCGAGGAGAAGCAGCGCGAAAAAGCGCAACGGCCAGCGGAGCCGCAGAACCAGGTAAGGCACGCGGACAACCCCCCTTAAAAGGCAAAATCCCCTTGACGGGGATCGCTTTGTAAATCCTTATGCGGCGCGCCGGGAAAATATTTTTCGGTCAGCCGGCTATTTCGAGGACCGGATCCTGATCCGCTGGGAACGCCTGTCAGGGCGTTTATTCTCCCGCTGCTCTATAGCCCGCATCGCCTCTTTTTTCGAGAGCTTTATTTTGCCCTGATTATCGTAGCCGATGACTTTGACGAGGATCTGGTCACCTTCCTTCACCACATCCTCTACTTTTTCCACCCGCTGCGGCGCGAGCTGGGAGATGTGGACGAGACCCTCTTTACCAGGCAAGCCGAGGACACCAGGAATGATCTCTACAAAACACCCGAAATCGGCTATCCGCGTCACCCGGCCTAAGTAAACCTGCCCCACCGTAACCTCCGCGGTGAGATTCTGGATGATCTCCATCGCCTTACGACCGGCCTCCTCTGTCGGCGCGGTGATATAAACCCGGCCGTCGTCCTCCACGTCGATCTCGGCCCCCGTAAGCTCGATGATTTTCCGGATAACTTTACCGCCGGGGCCGATAACGTCGCGAATCTTCTCCGGATCGATTACCATGTGGAGAACGCGCGGTGCATAAGGCGAAAGCTCCGGACGCGGCGCCGCAATGGTCTGTTTCATCGTTTCCAGGATATAAAGCCGCGCCTCACGCGCCTGTGCGAGCGCCCGCTCTAAGATTTCCCGCGTAACCCCGGGGATCTTGATATCCATCTGCAAGGCCGTCACCCCTGCGGCGCTGCCAGCTACCTTAAAGTCCATGTCCCCCAGGCGGTCCTCAACCCCTTGAATATCGGTCAGGATACCGACCGTATCACCATCCTTGATCAGCCCCATGGCGATCCCCGCCACCGGAGCCTTTATCGGTACACCCGCATCCATCAGCGCCAGGGTGCTGGCACAAACGCTCGCCATGGAGGTAGAACCGTTTGATTCGAGAACTTCCGATACAATCCGGATCGTGTACGGAAAGATATCTTCCGGCGGGAGAACCGCTTCGAGCGCCCGTTCGGCAAGCGCTCCATGTCCGATCTCCCGTCTCCCGGGGGAGCGGATCGGCCGGGCCTCGCCCGTGCTGTAAGGCGGGAAATTATAATGGTGCATAAAGCGTTTGGTCTCCTCGATGCCGAGCCCGTCCAAGATCTGCTCGTCACCTACCGGACCCAGCGTAACCGCAGAAAGAACCTGCGTCTGTCCCCGGGTGAAAAGCCCGGAGCCGTGCGCCCGCGGCAGCACCCCGACTTCGACGCTGAGAGGGCGAATCTCGCGCAGCCCCCGACCGTCAAACCGGATCTGCTCATCCCGGATCAGTTCCCGGACGATCTTTTTCTCCACCGCTTCGAGCTCTTCCCGGATTAGGGCCTCCGCCTCCGGGTATTTTTCTAAGAGGGCGGCCATCAACTCTTTCTTCGCGTTCTCCACTAGCTCTTCGCGGGCCTTTTTATCTAACCGGGCGTCAACACAACGCCGGATCGCGGCCGCGAGGGCCGTCCGGCCCGCCTCCCTGACTTCCTGGATCATTACCGGATCGGGCTCCGGGAACTCCAGTGCCAGTTTGGGTGACGCTAAGCCAAGGGCCAGCGCCTCTTCCCGGAAAGCGGTGATGAAGTCGACGATCTCCCGCACGACCTGGTGGCCGCGGTCGATGGCCTCTAAAATATCGCTTTCGGGCACCTCTTTCGCCCCGCACTCTACCATCATGATCGCGTCCCGGGTGCCGGCCACTACGAGGTGGAGCTTATTCTGCTCCTCCTGGGCAACGGTAGGATTAATTACGTACTCCCCGTCGACCAAGCCGACGATAACCCCACCGATCGGCCCGGCAAAAGGAATCTCGGAAAGAGAAAGGGCCGCCGACGCCCCGATCATCGCCGTGATCTCCGGGGCGCAATCCTGGTCTACCGACATGATTGTAGCCACCACGTGCACGTCCCGCCGCAACTTCTGGGGGAAAAGCGGCCGGATGGAACGGTCGATAAGCCTCGCTGAGAGGACAGCTTTCTCACCCGGTTTCCCCTCGCGCCGGAGAAACCCTCCGGGTATCTTTCCTACGGCGTAATGGCGCTCCTCGTAATCCACAAGAAGCGGAAAGAAGTCTACCCCTTCCCGCGGCTCCGCAGCCATCGTCGCCGTCACTAACACTACGGTATCGCCGTAACGCGCCAGAACCGCGCCCGACGCTTGCCGGGCGACCCGGCCCACTTCGAGAACCAGTGGCCGGCCGCCGATAACCATTTCTTTTTTGTGAATTATCCTATCCTGCATAACTGAAACTTGCCTCCTGCATTACCTCCTGCAAACCAGGTTTTTTCGCCTATAAAAAAAGGGGGGGCTTACCCCCGCCTATTTCCGCAAACCTAACTTTTCAATCAGACGCTGGTAACGTTTAAAGTCGTAATCGCGCAGGTAGTTCAGGAGCGCCCGTCGCTGCCCGACCATCTTCAAGAGGCCCCGCCGCGAGTGAAAGTCTTTTTTATGAACTTTCAAGTGCTCGCTTAGCTGGTTGATCCTCTCGGTCAGGATGGCTACCTGCACTTCCGGCGAACCGGTATCGTTTTCGTGGATCCGAAAACCTTCAATGAGCTCCTTCTTTCTTTCCGCCGTCAGCGCCACCAACCTTCACCTCCCTCTAATTGCCGTAAGCCCAGTCCGAACCCTCCCAACGGTCCCAACCGCGCCTACGGTTCATTTCCCGATCACGGTGATTACCAGGTGCCCTTCAGGGATATCTTTAACTACAAGGTCAAAAACCCTACCTGACCGGGCCACGAAACCCCGGAAACGGGTAGCCGTTAAAACCATCCCCGGCACCGCCTCCGCAGCGGTAATAATATCCCGCGTGGTAATCTCCGCCTGGCGCGCCTTACGAAGCCGCCGCGCAGCGTGCTCCGTAATAATGACCCGCATCGGTGCTTCCTTAGCCGGCGGGCCTGGCTATATTTTCCTCGGACTCGCTTAAAAAGGTGTAAAGCGCATCCGCAAATGCCTTGACGCTTGCTCCCGCGGGATCTGAACTCTCGTAAAAGGATTCAAGTTCAGCCCTTAACCGCTGGAACTCCTCACTGAGACAGATCACCGCAATCTGGTCCAGCCAGATTTTGAACTCCGCTGGCTTTTGCGCCGCACCGGCAAGTTCCACGCGGGTGCCTCCTCACGCAACCAAGCCTAAATCTGATTTTAACACAAAGAAGAAGCGGTGTAAATCATTCTGCGGCTCA
>NZ_JBRAIN010000089.1:0-7208 GCF_052743955.1 Thermodesulfitimonas sp. | reverse complement strand
ACGCCATTGCTTTTCCAGTAAAACTACTATCTTATCGGATCGGAAGTAATCACCCCAAAATGGCCGGTGCTACAGCTCTACAAGCCGCTGTTTGATGGCGTAAAGTGCCGCCTGTGTTCGGTCGGTCACCCTAATTTTTTGAAAGATATTCGATAAATGATTTTTCACCGTCTTTTCGCTGATAAAGAGCTTGTTTGCAATCTCCCGGTTACTCGCCCCTGCTGCCACCAGACGCAAAACTTCGATCTCCCGCTCGGTGAGGCCGTCGGGATTGCTGTGGGCGGCTAGCCGGTTGAACTCCTGAAAAACCTTAGCCGTCAAATGCGGGGGAATAAAGGATTCGCCCCGCGCAGCGCCGTAAATGGTTTCTACCAACTTATCCACAGACATATCCTTCAAAACGTAACCCGAAACGCCAGCCCGGATCATCTCGAAAAGATACTCTTCCTGATCGTGAATCGTAAGGACCACCACCGCCGTTTCCGGGCGAATCCGCTTGATCTCGCGACAGGCTTCAATCCCGTTCATCTCTGGCATGCTAATATCCAGAAGAACCACATCGGTCGGCTGTTTTCGGATGAATTCAACCGCTTCCCGGCCGTTAGCCGCTTCACCAACCACCACGATACCCGGTTCTACCGAAAGGATCTTGATTAAACCCTGCCGGATCAGGGCGTGGTCGTTAACAACAAGAACCCGTACCGCCATCCAACTCCTCTCCCCAACCTCTGAAGAGAACACTTAGAGAACGTGATCCTTCCAGTGATTCCTTACTGATCTTCTGTTTGGAAGATTAACACTTACCATGATGGTTGTTCCCTTCCCGGGCAAAGAGACGATTTCCAGTTCACCGTTTAAAAGCTGCACCCGTTCCCTGATTCCTAGCAGCCCGTAGCCTTTCCGCTCCAGGTCTTTGAGCACCTTTTCCACATCAAACCCCTTGCCGTTATCCCGTACCACCAGGTTCACCCGCGCTGGCAAAACTTCGAGCTTAACCAAGGCGCTGGTGGCATGAGCGTGCTTGTAAATGTTGTTGAGCGCCTCCTGCACAATCCGAAAGAGCGCCACCTCCACCGCTGGCGGCAACCTCTTCTGGGGTCCAAAGTACTGGTACTCTACCGGTAACCCGTATTGTTCCTTGTAGTTAGCTATAAACTTCTTAAGCGCCGCCGCCAGCCCCAGATCGTCAAGCGCCATCGGTCGGAGGTCGAAAATTATCTTGCGTGTATCCTGGAGGCTGGTGCGGATCAGATCTTGAAGTGCCAGAAGTTCCTCGCGGAGTTTTGCCGGATCCCGGTCCAGCAGCTTCAGGCAAAATTCTGCCCGCATCACCACATTAGCCATCGATTGCGCAGGACCGTCGTGGATCTCCCGGGCCACCCGCCGCCGCTCTTCCTCCTGCGCCTCCAGGATCCGGAGCGCCATCTGCTGCCACTGCTGCATCTCCCCCATTCGTCCCGCGGCTTCCTGGAAATCAGTGCGGAGGTAGTCGAGAACCACTCCTATCCGTGACGCCAGGCGGGTTGCCCGCTGCCGCGTCTCTAGTAGCCGCTTAAGCGACCGCTCCATATCATCCCGGCGCAGGCGGAGCATCGCTTCTTTTTGCCGGAGGGTCGCCAGTTCTAACTGCAGCCGCTGGGTGTTTTCGTACGCTTCTTTTATGTCCGCTTCCGTATGCTTAGTGAAGTCGGCGCTTACCTCCATTAACCACAGGCGTACCGCCTTCTCTACCTTCTCCAAACTATCAACCCGGGCAATGATCTCGAGTGTTTCTTTACGAACCGCCTCTGCCTCTTGCTGGAGACGCCTGACTTCGGCTTCGGTCGCCTCAGCGATCGAAAAAATCTCCTCTCTATTTTTTTTCGATTAGACTCGTGATTTCTTTAATGATTTCTTCAAGCGTTTTTACTGCCACTGCCTCTCCCCGCCTTCAGCAGTAAAGTCGCCGCCGCGTTTTTTCTCTGCCAGCGCCCGGTAATGCCCCAAAAGGACCGCCGCGAGTCGGCCGATGGATAACTCCGCGGCCTTCGTCACCGCCCCCTCCTTTAGGTTCCGGTAAAGGTGCGGGTCCCCGAGCACCCGGCAGACCGCCGCAGCAAATATCGCTTCGTCCAGTGGCGTGAGGAACCCATCCACCCCTTCATTGACCATTTCGCTCACGCCCCGGGCCCTGACGGCCACGACCGGCAGCCCGGCCGCCTTGGCCTCCCCGATTACCAGACCCTGGGTTTCCGTAAGCGAGGCCATAACAAAGAGATCGGCCGCCGCGTAACAATCCTTAACCCGCTCTGGCGCTACCGGACCCGCGAAAACCACTTTCTCGTAGATGCCGAGCCTCCGAGCCTCTTCCCGGAGTTCTTCCCGCGCCGGGCCGCCCCCCACCAGAACCAGCCGCACCGCATCAAGACGAGTGGCGATATCGCGAAACGCCCGCAGCAAAAAGGCGATGTTCTTTTCCCTGCCGAGGCGGCCCACGTAAAGGAGTACCCTTTCTTCCGGGTCGATACCCAAGCGTCTCCGGAAACCGGCGCCGTCGCCACCCCGGAAGGCCGCAAGCTCAATACCGGTCGGTAGAACCGCTACCGGAACGGTAACTCCCGACCGCAAGAGGTACTCCCGGATGGCTCCGGTCGGCGCCAGCACCAAATCACAACGGTTACAAAAATTTACCGTATAACGCCGCGTGATGATTCGCGCCGGCTGGCGCAGAAAGGGGAAATAGTGAACGTACTCTTCGTAAAGGGTGTGGTAGGTGAAGATAAGGGGTAACCCCAAACGCCGCGCCCAGCGTGCCCCAAGGCGCCCGAGAAAAAAGGGGGAATGGACGTGAATCAGGTCGAGCCCGAGGCTCCTGAGCGTTCGCCCGAGGCGGACCGAAAGCGGAATCGCTACGGCAAAGTCCGGGTTAGTGGGGGCCGGCACCGAAAAGAACCGGAAGACTTTCTCCTCAGGTTCACAGTTCGGGTAGCATGGCGCGAAGATAAAGAAAGAGACGCCCCGCTCCGCCAGCGCCAGACGAAACGTCTCGATCGACCGGACTACACCGCTCGTATAAGGCCGGTAGCTATCCGCAAAGACGCCTACGCGCAAAAAGCTTCGCCTCCCGCTTTTAAAAAACTTGGCAGCGGCACATAATCTATCCGCTGCTACTTCAAGCGCCGATCAGCCCAAGCATTCTCCGGCAGTTTCTCTATTCGCCCTTTTTCCGCTCACCTCCTTTTACGCTACTCCCCGAAAAGAAAAAGCCCGGGGTCAGATCCCGGGCAGCCGCTGGAGAAGTGTATCCTACCAGGGATGGGTCCCGATAATCACCTCTTTGCCGAACTTCCCCTTAATCTTTTGGGCCAACTCTTCGGGGTTAATCGGGCACTTCGCGGGTAGCAGAAGCCTTGACGATACAGGTTCCGAGATACACCACGTCGAAATCGCGCCCGTAAGCCTTTGCGATATCGCTAATGAGACCCAACTTAGGCATCACCAGCCCCGGGCAATCGCCGCAATCCCCCATACCTACGATTTCGAGCGGTTCGTCCCTCTACCTTGCAAACTCTCCTGCCCGCTCCGCCACGGCCTTAAAACACTTGATACACGAAACACAGGTAATGTCTCTAATCTTTTTGCACGACAGGATCACGATCCGCGCCACACCTAACACCCCCTTGGCAAAATTTTTGAGCAAATGTGTTATAAAAACAAAAATGGCATAATGTCTACCCTCTCAACCCTACCCGGTTTAATTTTTCTCGTCAGTCTCCTCTTGACAGGTCCGCCAAAACTTGATAACTTTAAGGGCAAATTAAATAGCGTGTTCCCGGGCTCTTATCAAGAGTGGCGGAGGGACTGGCCCTATGAAGCCCGGCAACCAGTCGGGCGTGGCTACGAAGGCTGCGGCCCGGCCAGGTGCCAATTCCAGCAGAAGAGCTCACCCATCTCTTCTGATAGATAAGGGTGCCTAAAATAAAGGCCTCTCGTTAGAAGAGGCCTTTATTTTACCCGCAGGCAGCACGCCGGGGAAAGGAGGAACTTAGATGCGCGATAAAACTTTCGCCATGATTAACGAAAAAATTAAAGCCGGTAAAGCAGTGGTCGTTACCGCCGAGGAACTGATCGCCCTCGTCCAGGAAAAAGGGGTTAGCCGGGCGGCGCAGGAAGTCGACGTGGTCACCACCGGAACCTTCGCGCCGATGTGCTCCTCGGGAGCCTACTTCAACTTCGGGCACAGCGCCCCCCGGATAAAGTTCAACCGCGTCTGGCTCAACGGCGTGCCCGCTTACGCCGGTCTCGCCGCGGTTGACTGCTACTTGGGCGCCACCGCACTGCCCGAAGAGGACCCGCTCAATAAAAATCACCCCGGTGAATTCCGCTACGGCGGCGGGCACGTCATTGAGGACTTCGTAGCCCGCAGGCCGGTACGTCTCAAGGCTTTCGGCTACGGAACCGATTGTTACCCGCGCCGGGAGATTGAGACTGTAGTTACCCTCGACGATATTAACGAGGCGGTGCTCTTTAACCCGCGCAACGCCTACCAGAACTATGCCTGCGCGGTAAACACGGGGCCGCGGACGCTTTACACCTACATGGGGGTCTTAAAACCCAACCTCGGGAACGCGCACTACTCCACTTCCGGGCAGCTAAGCCCGCTTTTAAAGGACCCGTACTTCCGAACTATCGGTGTCGGTACCCGTATCTTCTTAGGCGGCGGGGTCGGTTACGTGGTCTGGAACGGTACGCAGCACTTCCCGAGCCTCCCGCCGCTTCCGGAAGGAGCGCCGCGTGTTCCGGCGGGGGGCACGCTTGCGGTTTTAGGCGATTTGAAGCAGATGAGCCCGCAGTGGCTGCGCGGTACGAGTATGCTTGGCTACGGCGCCACCTTAAGCGTAGGTATCGGGATACCCATCCCGATTTTGAACGAGGAGATCTGTTATTACGCCTCCCGTACCGACGCCGAGCTTTACGCCCCCATTATTGATTATGCGGAAGCTTACCCGAACCGCAAACCCGGTAACCTAGGGTTTGTGAGCTATGCCGCGCTTAAATCAGGGCGGATTACAATAGCGGGTAAAGAAGTGTCGACAGCACCACTCTCGAGCTACGTTAAAGCTCTGGAGATATCTGCGATTTTGAAACGCTGGATTAGCGAAGGCAGATTCCTTCTTGGGGAACCGGTCCAGCTTCTTCCAGGCCCGGACGCCGGCATCGTACCCCGGACCCTTGAAATCCGCGACACCGAAAGGAGTGAGAGGTAAATGGCACCGAGCAAAGTTGTTCTTCGGTTTCCGGCGGCGATTGCCGACAAACCGATCATCTTCCGCCTGGTTAAAGACTACAATCTGATGATCAATATTTTGAAGGCGAACATTAACCCGCACAAGGAGGGGATGATGGTTCTCGACGTTGCCGGCGAGAAAACCGAAGAGGGGCTAGAATTTCTTCGGCAGCAAGGCGTTGGGGTGCAACCGCTCACCGAAGAAGTGGTCCGGAATGAGGAACGGTGTACCCACTGCGGCGCCTGCACCGCCATTTGCCCCACCGGGGCGCTTTATATCGAGCGGCCCTCGATGCTGGTTCGCTTCGACAGCGAGGCCTGCGTCGTCTGCCAGCTCTGCGTGCGGGCCTGCCCGATGAAGGCGATGGAGGTCCGGTTCTGATTTGGCCCGCCGCACCTACCGCGCACTCTTTCGAGAAGAGGACCTCTTCTTTTTCGAGGTCAAAGTGAAGGAGACCGATCTTTGCCTCGGCGTCCGCGCGGAGCGTTTTACACCAGAGCTTGTCTGGTTGGTTGAGAAAAAGGTCAAACAGGAGCGGGCCCTGCTCGAAGCCTATATTGAAAAGGACCCCGTTTTCTTAAAAACCCTTAAGCCGCACCGCCCGCTTCCGGACGCCCCGGGAATCGCGGTGGCCATGGCTGAAGCTGGAGCTGCTTGCGGCGTTGGCCCCATGGCCGCAGTGGCCGGGGCTTTCGCCGATCTGGTGGGTCGGCTCCTGGCGCGTTATTCCCGGGACGTGATCGTCGAAAACGGGGGCGATATTTTTCTCAAATCCACCCGGAAGCGCCGGGTAGGTATCTTCGCTGGCAGCTCGCCCCTTTCCTGCCGAATAGCACTCGAAACCCCCCCAGAGCATACGCCGCTCGGCATCTGTACCTCATCCGGAACTGTCGGCCATTCTTTAAGCTTCGGACGGGCCGACGCCACCGTAATCCTCGCTGGGACCGCCACCCTCGCCGATGCCGCAGCTACCGCTGTGGGGAACATCGTCCAAAATCCGGCGGATATCAAAAAGGCACTCGCCTGCGCCCAGGAGATACCCGGCGTTGCGGGCGCCGTCGTGATTATTGGTGACGCCTTAGGTGTATGGGGCAAGGTCAAGCTTGTTCCCGCGCTCCCTCCGGAGAGCCCTTCGCCCTAACCGGTTCTAACACCTTCACCGGTTCAGCAATCACGCTAAACCGCGCAAAATTGAGGAGCCTCGCTTTCAAAACATCCGTTACCTCGTAACCTTTAGGCACGAGGACCACGCCCCGTCCGTCCCGGATATCGTCTGCTAACACCATTCCCGGCAAGAGTTCGTCGAGACCCAGGGCCCGCACGATAAAGCCTTCTTTCGCGTTTAGCACCTCGGCCTCCAGCGCCCCAAGAACCTCCGGGTCGTATAAGTTACGCCGCTCCTGCGTTACGGCAACTGCTTCGTCTGGAGTTTTCCCCATCTGCAGGAGCGCGTCGGAGTCGTGCACCACCCTGAGCACTCGCCCGATAAAGGGGATCGCCCCGGCCTTTCGGTTGTCGGCGGGGAAACCTCCCCCGTCGTACTGCTTGAGCTGGTACGCGATTCCCGCGGCGATATTCTCAAGGCGAGGGATGTTAGCCAGTAGCCTCTGTCCCACCTGCGGGTAAGTAAGGAAAACCCTCTCCTCCTCCGTCAGAACCTTACCCCGCGCCTTCTTCTCTAGAATGCTCTGGGGGATCGTAACGTAGCCTACTTGGGCCAGCATTACCGCCAGCTCTAACTCCCACAGCTTCGCGACCTTAAGGCGGATACCTATGCGGCGGCGGGAAGCCTGGTTTACCGCTACCGGATTCAGAAGCGACAGAATTTCAATGAGCATTTTAATGCTGCCCCAAAGCGTTTTTCTCCAAAAGCTCCCGCTCCGCATTGAAGGTAGTTCCCTTCCCAACCTCCGATTCCCCGGTAATATTGCCCTGGTGCTT
>NZ_JBRAIN010000088.1:3080-7230 GCF_052743955.1 Thermodesulfitimonas sp. | reverse complement strand
AAATTTTTGGAGGGGGTACTCCCTCTTTTTCTTTTTATTTTTGCAAGCGGTTTCTACTATAATAAGCCTTGTAAGAAACCCTGAAGCTGGAGGAACCGCTTTGGATGAGCTTACTTCCCTGGCGACGGTGCGGGCCTTACTGCGCCAGTACGGTATCAGGCCCAGGAAGCGCTGGGGGCAGAATTTCCTTATCAATCCTGGAATCCTGGAAAAGATTGTGGCGGCTGTAGAAATCTCCCCCGCGGATACCGTGGTAGAAATCGGACCGGGTCTCGGGGCGCTAACCGCGCGCCTGACGGCTCTGGCCGGCCACGTAGTGGCCGTAGAGATAGACCGGTCGCTGGTTGCGCTGCTGAAAGAACGCTTTTCGGCTTGTCCCAACCTTTTCCTGGTTGAAGGGGACGCCTTGAAGGCGGACTTTGACGCCCTTGTTAGGGCTGCTGGCGGAACCTTGCCCTATAAAGTTGTGGCTAACCTGCCCTATTACGTCACCACCCCCCTTCTAACACGTCTTCTGAACACCAACTTTACGGTGCGTCTGCTCGTCGTCATGGTCCAGAAAGAGGTGGCCCTGCGCTTGGTCGCCTGCCCGGGGACGAAGGAGTACGGCTCACTCTCGGTTTTGGCGCAGTACCGGAGCGAAGCCGAGCTGGTAACGGTCGTATCAAGAGGGAGCTTCTTCCCGGCGCCGGCGGTGGATTCGGCGGTGGTTAAGCTGCAGCTCCGGAGTGCGCCTCCGGTTGCTGTTCCCGATGAAGGTCTTTTCTTCCGGGTAGTCCGGGCGGCTTTCGGCCAGCGGCGTAAAACGCTCCTGAATGCTCTGGCGGCGGGACTCGGCCGGGATAGGCGGGAATGGGAGGCGGTCTTAAAGCAGGCCGGCATTGACCCGCAGCGGCGGGGTGAGACGCTTGACCTCGCGGCGTTCGCCGCGATAGCGCGAGTCCTGGCCGAGAGGTAAAAGAGTAAAAAGCGCGGCTTTATGTTATAATGGTCGTGTAAGGATTCTAGAGAAGGGGTAACCATGAACTTCGTCAGCCCCACGAAGGGGAAGTTAAGCTTTAACGAGATGATGACCGACATCATCGAGTTTATCAGGGGGCTACCCACGTCGGCCTATAAAATAATCATCGGTTCCGATTCCCAGGTGATTCACGGCGAAACCCTCTTTATCACCGCGGTAATCGTGCACCGTCTGGGCAAAGGGGCGCGCTACTTTTACCGCAAACGCACCCAGCGGAAGGTGAGGAGCCTCCGCCAGCGGATTTTTCTCGAAACCTCCCTTAGCTTAGAAATCGGCGGCATGGTAACGCAGGCGCTCAATACAGCCGGTCTTGAGGACCAGAAGATCGAGATCCATATCGACGTAGGAAATCACGGGGAGACACGGGAGCTCATCCGGGAGGTTGTCGGTATGGTGGTGGGAAGCGGCTTTAAGGCGAAGATCAAACCGGAGGCTTACGGCGCCTCGACCGTGGCGGACAGGCACACAAAATGACCCGGCTTATGCCGGGCCATTTATTTCCCTGAGGAAAGAGACAAGAAGGTCCCGCCGGCGCGCGGAGTTGTAGCCGTCGTAGCAAACGCCGTCCTTTTCGCGGGAGCGGGGCAGCTCCCGGCAGATGGCAAGGGCTTCCAGGTAGTTGCCGATGATGGTGGCGCCGATCCGCAGCGAATGAAGCGGGCTGCGGGGCGGCGAACCAAGCGCAACATGAGGCAGGTAGGCTGCCACTCCTATCCGGAGCCCGGCACGGGCGGCAAGACACAAGGCCACGGGCGGAACGGCCAGCTCTTCAAGCGGCACGGTTTCGAGGAACCGGCGGGAGACGGCGTGAGGCCCGTGGCTCGGGGACGCTGCTCTGAGGTGCGCGAGCCCGAGAGCTTCGTTGAGCTCCCGGCGATAGGCCACAATCTGCTGTACCAGGGGCTCCGCCGCCGGCGGGGTATCCGGGGGGTAGCAATCGGTGAGCCCCATATCGAGACCGCGGGTTACTGCAGCGGCTAGTTGCCGGAGCACCTTGAGGGGAACGCGGTGCATATCCCCGTCCACAAAAGGCGCGGTCTTTGCCCCTAACTTTAAGGCATAGGCTGCGCCAACGGCCCGGGGAACATCCACCCCCAGGGCCGGGGCGTAAAAAACCGGCTTGATTTTACCCGGCGGGAAATGTTTTACCTCGGTCCAAGTCCCGTCGGTTGAGCCGTTAACCACCACAATTACCAGATCTACCGGTAAAGATAAGAGTTTAGTTATCACCTTCCCAACGCGTCCGGCCTCGTTATGGGCAGGCACTACCGCGCAAAGCAAGCTTTCATCCCCTTCTGGCGTTTAATCCTTCTTTTACATAATATGTAAAAAACGGCAGAGGGGACCGGTTGGTATGGCTTCTTTCCGCGAGGGTGACGTTGTAGCCCGGCGTTCTTATAAAATGGATGTGCTCTTTAAGATCATGCATCTTTTTGTCAGGGATGATGGTAAAGAGTACGCGCTTTTGAAAGGCCTCGATTTCCGGTTGGTTTGCGATGCCCCTCTCGAAGATTTGGTGCTACTGAAGCCGGATGAAGTAGCGGCGCATCGGCGGCAGGTTTTTTTCCGGAACAGCGAGATCATCCGGCGTAGCCTGGCCAGGCGAACCGAAGGTTTCCCTAATATGCGGGATGGCGGTACCATCGAGGCCTTTACGGTTCCAGGTAAGGTTCTCCATATAGACGGGGACCGCGATTACGTAGAGTTCTGTATCACTACCTAAGCAAATGGGGGTGCCAGTAAATGCTTACGTAATTCCGGAAGAAAAACAGCCGAAAGCCGTGGCGGAACTCCTGCCGCGATACCTCCCCGATATTTTGATTGTAACGGGTCACGACAGTTTTCTGCCGACGAAGGGCGATTTCAAGGATCTTACCAGCTACCGTAACTCGCGTCACTTTGTTGCGGCTGTAAGGGCTGCCAGGATTTTTGAGCCTGACCGGGACGCGCTGGTAATCTTCGCCGGTGCCTGCCAGTCCCATTACGAAGCGCTGCTTGCGGCCGGGGCAAACTTTGCCAGTTCCCCCCGCCGGGTGCTGATCCACGCCTTCGACCCCGTCTTTATTGCGGAAAGGGTGGCTTACACACCCGTTCACCAATCCGTTCCTCTCCGGGAGGTGATCGAACATACGATCACGGGCTATGCCGGAATCGGCGGGATTGAGACGCAGGGCCGGCTCCGCCTGGGGGTGCCAAAGTCGCCTTACTGACATAGATTGATTAAGGAACAGAAGGACGCGACCGGCGACACGAAAGCTTACGTAAGGTTGGCTTGTCCGGTGAGGAGGCAAAAGGGATTTCATGGACCGGCAGGAGATGTTTCGCATCGGCTGGCAAGCGGGTTACAATCAGGGGTACATGGAGGGCTTCGATGCGGGCTATGAGGCAGGGTTTGAGCGCGGGAAAAGTTTCGGTTATAATGAGGGTCATGCCGCCATCCTGATATGGCAGGAGGAGGTTCTTCTGGCTCTCCGGCACTTAAGGGAGCTACTTTTCCGGCGGCAGGTCGATCTCTGTGGTGCCTCGGCAGGCGAGGCTCGGAAACTGATCGAGAAGCTAGGCGACCTGGAACTTTCCCACAAACCATAGTTTCCGGTCGGTGGTACCCCACTCTGGTCCCTAATCCGGTAATTCTTGCCGCTACAGCCCAAGTTAGATAAGGCCCTAGGGCAAAAAACGCTGCCCTGGTTCACCTACGGTTTACAATAGTACCTACCGACTTGCGATTTTATGCTAAAATGGCAGGTTACGCCTACTTTATTATTTTTAGCGCCCCTATCAGCGGACAGCTCTGGGCGACAATTTATCTTTACCCGCATATATTGCTATGGAAAGAGCGGAACGGACCATAAAGGTCTGTCGGTATAAGGGTGAACGTATTTTGGGGGAGGGTTTTGGCTATGGTGTGCGCTGGTAAGTATGAATTTTTGAAGGTAAGTCAGGTGGTAGGTGAGGCTGCTACCACTTTCAGGCAGGAGGAGGAAGTGGCGCTGCGACCGGAACATCCCGGGGTGGAAACGCTTCTCAGTATAAAAGGAACGCCGCGGGTGGAGCGAGTCGAGATTTTCCCTGGTAGGGTTCTTGTTGAGGGTGGGGTGGATCTTCAGCTTACTTACGTAGCGTGCATAC
>NZ_JBRAIN010000088.1:0-2980 GCF_052743955.1 Thermodesulfitimonas sp. | reverse complement strand
ATCTTCAGCTTACTTACGTAGCGTGCATACCCGAAAAACCAGTTTATGCTGCACATCTGGTGGTTCCCTTTTCCTATAGCGTCGACGTAGCAGGGGCAGCCCCGGGAATGAACGCGCATGTAACAGTGCTGGTAACGACGACCGAAGTTAGGCCGAAAGCAACGTGCAGCAGGGAATTTACTGCCGCGGTGACGCTCGATCTCCAGGTTAAGGTAACGGAACAAAAGGAAATCGAAGTGCTTGTCGAAGCGCCTTCTGGGGTCAAAGTTAAGGAGACGGAAAGGTTGCGTGTGGATGACGTTGTGGCCACCACCAGCGCGGAAGTGCTGGCCCTAGGTGAGTGTGTGGTGCCGGAGGAGAAGCCGGCGGTGGCAGAGGTCCTAGATCTGCTTACGGAAACCGAAATTACGCGAGCGGAAACGGCGACGGATGAGGTACATCTATCTGGTAATCTGCACGCTCACGTTGTTTACCGGGCGGCGAACGCGGCCGGCTCCGTCTATCATTTAGAATGTATAGTACCTTTCAACCAAACGGTGGCCGTAGCAGGGGTGAAGGAGAAAATGACGGTGCAGGTGGAGGCCTAAACACTTGTGGCGGAAGCAGCGCCAAAAGATGCTCCTTCCCGCGTGTTAGACGTTGAGGTGCTGATCTCGTGCCGGATTCTGGTCGTAGAGCCCAGGCAACTCGACGTAGTTACCGCGGTTACGGGGGCTGCGGTGGTGGAGAAGGCGAAGCTCCGGGTGGAAGCCGTTGTAAGCGAAAATAGTACGACGGTCCTCTGCACCGAAGTCCCGGCCCTGCCGCCGGCGGATCCGCCAGTGGCGAGAATCTTGACCACCGAGCCCCTAAGCGTCACTGTTGTGGCGGCTGAAGTTATTGACGACGCGGTGGCGACGCGCGGTCGGGCCAGTGTCCGGGTTATCTATGTGGCGGCGACGCCGGTAGAAGGGGTGTACGCCGCCGATGCGCAGCTCGACTTTACCGCTAGGGTGAGTGTTCGGGGAGCAAAGCCGGGGTACGGGGTGCATGTTTCACCGGCCATCGATTACGCGGTGGTCCGGGTAAAAGAAAGCGGTATCGTCGTTGACGCGGCCGTGACGGTGCCGGTAAAGGTTACGGAAACGGTCCAGCAAGAGGTTATTACCTGCGTTAAGCTGCCGGAAAACTTTCCAGCTCCGCCCGTGACGTTGGTTCAGCATACCGTTACTCCCGGTGACACCTTCTATAATCTGGCCGAGCGCTACGGAACCACCGTAGAGGCGATCATGGCGGCAAATCCTGGTGTTGATCCAGATCACTTGCAGGTGGGGCAGGTTGTTAATATCCCGGTGACTCCAGGCGACCCGGCTTAACGCCTCAGTACTTGAAAAGCGTTGCGGGCCAAGGAGTAAAGATGAGGGGCTGACGTCAGCCCCTTAGTTTTCTTAACTTGACTATTCCCTCGTTGAGATTTTGGATTCCCTGGCGGATATTCCGAATCGCTTCTTTGGTGTTTTGGGCAGCGGTAGCGATAATTTCTAATCGCTGTTCCGCATCGGGGTTAAGACTGGCAAGTAGTAGAGCCGCTAGAGTTAAAGCGCTAAACGGAAGACCATTGGGTAACACAAGGTACCCCTCCCCATTTAGAAGCGTACGGCAAGCGTATCCAGGACGTTTTGGATACAGTTACATACGGTATAGGTATCCGAACCGGCGAAGAGCAGACCTACCGCCCTGTTTTTTCGTCCAGTCCAAGGGAACCGCTGTCCCCAGGTCGGCTCATCGCATCGGTGACGAACTGCTCTTCGAAGAGAGCTTCCTCGTTGTTCCCGATATCTACGCTTACCGTTGCGTGCGTATAGCGGACAATTCCGGTAGTAACGTCGGTAGTCCGGCCGCATTTTTTAACCTGCATTCCTGGTTCCGCTTCTGCCGTTCCCCGGACGAGACCGATCTTTAGTATTTCGGGGGTTATCAGCCTCGGGTCGGTAGGTTCCGCTGCAGCGCAGTCAACGAGATTATATGTTTCGGTAAGCCGGAAGAGACGTAGGGAGTAGTTAGGCCGGTAAACGCGTAGCAAGATATTCATGTAACATTCGAGGCCGGCAGCTACGGGGCAGGTTGCCGGTTCCTCTTTATAGCGGAGGGGAACAAAACGTTCTAGAATACCAATAACGTCTTTGTCGGCGTGCCCTCCGTCGTACGGGCCGGGCTGAAGGATCGGATCACCGCGCCGCGCCCTCCCGTCGGTACCGTTGGTACGGTTGGCTAAGATGTGGTTGTTAGAGAGGATGAGGGGTTTGCCTGATTGACGGTCGTAAACCACGGCCCCAAAGGCCCCAGCAGTAATCCGGTAATTAATGGCCGATACTGACCCCCGGCGGGGCGGGTCGGTAGCGACCGGTATTTTCTGCTAGCAAGCGAAACCGCCCGGTTTCTACGACGTCAGTCTTAATTTTTTCGAGACTTTTCGGCACGAGGGCTGCGCGAGGTAAAAACTCCGGAGGCAACTTTTTCGCTACAAAAACAATAAGCGCTGGCTTGCCCGTTTCCGCGCCGCGCGTTCGCTTCCTGCCGATGCCTACGCCCACTACGTTCGGCAGGTTGATGAGATTTTTCCGGTGCCGTTTGAGCGATTGTCGCAAAAGATCCATTTTGTCACCGCCTTAAAATCGGGAGAAGGAACCTTGAGGCTCCTTCTCCCGCCGGTTAAGTTGTTTTATCCCTGGTGAAGACCAGGAACAAGAACAGAATGATGGTAAGGATAAGCCAGATGTCGATTACGGTATCCCGAACCCGCATTAGCTAGCCCTCCCCTAGTCTTGGTTATAATGCCAGGTAGATGGAAAGGGCGGGGGGGGCAGTCTTACCCGACTGCTTTGTAGCTCATTGCGGGTAAGAATACCAGGAACGCGATAAGGATTTGGTTTAGCAACCCATAAAGTTCACGGATTGAATCTTGGGCGTACCTCTGAGAGAATCAACTTAAGTTGGCCGG
>NZ_JBRAIN010000087.1:0-7336 GCF_052743955.1 Thermodesulfitimonas sp. | reverse complement strand
CGGTCAAGTCTTATTTATTTGTTGCATTTCACCCGAATATCTGTTTATAATTAAGTAGCTTTTCAACCAGATAACCGGTGGTACCGGTCAAATTTGCGGTATCTTTGAACCGCAGCGAAAGCGAGGATCCTTTATGCCCCTAACAAACGAACAACCGAAAACATTCATTACCCCGAGTGATAAGTTTCGTTTCTCGTGCCATCCTGGTTTGAAATGCTTTAATTCCTGCTGCCAGAACGTCAACATCTTCCTTACCCCGGCCGACGTTTTCCGGATGAAGCGTCGGCTCAACATGACTTCGACCGAGTTTTTAGAAAAGTACACGCTCCAGTTCGTCGCGCCCAACACGGGGTTGCCGCTAGTGCTCCTAAAAATGAGGGACGACGCGGCGAAGAGCTGCCCCTTCGTCACGCCGGAAGGCTGCTCTATTTACAGCGACCGGCCCTGGTCCTGCCGGCTCTACCCGCTCAGCTACAACAACGACGAAGACTACTACGAAATCATTGCGGACCCGGCCGTCTGCCTCGGCTTCAACGAAGCGAAAGAGTGCTTCCTCGAAGACTGGCTGGCCGACCAGGGGGTGCTTTTCCAGCGGGAGATTGACCGCCTCTTCAACGACGCTCTGGCCCGGTTAGAATTCCCGCGCGATAAGATCACGAACCCAAAAATCACCAGGATGATTTACCTTGCCGCCTACGATCTGGACGCGTTCCGCCGCTTCGTCTTTGAGAGCCGTTTTCTGCAAATTTTTGATATTTCCCCCGGCCTGGTGGAACGCATCAAGACCAACGACGAAGAATTAGCGCGGCTCGCCTTTCAGTGGCTAAGGTTCGGGCTGGCAGACAAAAACGCGCTGCCGCTCCGGGACGAAATCTTCAACGTGCCCACATAAGATTTAGTTTTGTACGCGCTTCGTTATCTGCCGCTGCGAGCGGCATTTTTTTTGGGGGGGCCGCAGGAAAAATTTTGTTCCGGGGCGAAATATCCCGAAAATGAACCATAATAAGCGGAGAAATATGACGGAGGAAACTCATGAAGACTTTGCGCGTCAAAGACGTTGACCGCTGTATCGGCTGCTACTCCTGCATGCTCGCCTGCGCCCGCCACGTCTTCCGGAGTTACTCCATCGTTGAGACGGCTATCTTAGTACGAACGCGGGGCGGCCTGCAGAGTAAGTGGGGAATCGAAATCTGCCGTGGCTGCACTGAGCCGGCGTGCGCTCAAGCCTGCCCCACCGGGGCGCTTACCCCCCGGCCGGGCGGTGGCGTGATTTTCAAAAAAGCGAAGTGTTCCCAGTGCGCCGCCTGTGTCGACGCCTGCATTGCCCGGGTAATCCGCCTTGATGATGAAGGCTTCCCGATCATCTGTATCCAGTGCGGCAGTTGCGCTCGCTTTTGTCCCCAGGAAGTCCTGGCGATGGAGGAGCAGAAAAATGTTTGAAGGCGATTTCTTGCGCGTTCTCGATATCGACTTGGAGCATAACACCTTCTCTGTGAGCGAGCGGCCGGACCTAAAATCCTACTTAGGTGGGGTTGGCATCGCCGCCAAACTGCTGTTAGAACACGCGGCCTGGGATGAAGATCCTTTAAGCCCGGCGCAACCGGTCATTTTCGCGATCGGGCCGCTCTCCGGCATCTTTCCCCTGGCGACCAAGGTAGCAGCAGTGTTTCGCTCCCCGCTGACGGGCGAGTGGGGGGAAAGCTACGCGGGGATGCGGGCCGCCCTCTCCTTGCGCTTCGCGGGCTACGATGCGGTAGTAATTAAGGGGCGCGCACCAAAACCGACCTATTTGCGGATCGACCGCGAAGGGGCTTTTTTCCGGGATGCGCGGGGGCTCTGGGGCCTGGATACCGAGGAAACGGGCCGCCTGCTCCGGGAGTGGGAGCCCGGGCGGGGACACCGGAGCAACTGGCGGATAGGCCCGGCGGGAGAGAATGGCGTAGCCTTCGCCGGGGTTAACGTCGATACTTTTCGCCACTTCGGCCGGTTGGGGTTGGGTGCCGTTTTGGGGAGTAAGAACCTCAAGGCGATCGTCGTGGACGGAACCAAGAGTTACCCGATCAAAGACCCGAAGGCTTACAATGCCGCCTACGAGAAGATTTATACCGAAGCGGTTAAAACCCCCCGGATGGCCAAATACCACCAGATCGGCACCGCCGAAAACGTCCTGCGTCTCAACAGCAGCGGCAGCCTGCCGACCATGAATCTTCAGGCTGGCCGGTTTGCCGCCGCGGCAGCCGTTAGCGGCGAAACTTTTGGCGCGCAATCGCTCACGCGCATTCTCTCCTGCACCGGCTGCCCGGTGGGGTGTATCCACGTAGGGATGTACCGGCGGCCCCACCCCGAGGGCTACGGCTACATCTCCACCACTCTCGCTTACGACTACGAACCGATCTACGCCCTCGGACCGCTGCTCGGTCTTGATACTGTCGACAAGATTTACGCCCTGCTCGATACGGTAGAAGCAACGGGCCTCGATGTAATTTCTACCGGCGTAGTCCTCGCCTGGGCTACGGAAGCATTAGCACGGGGGCTGATTACCGAAAGCGAAACCCTGGTGCCCCTGCGGTTCGGCAACGAAACAGGCTACATCCGGGCGACTGAACACCTCGCCGCGCCGCCCAACGAGTTTTACCGCGAACTCGGCCGGGGGTTGGCCCAAGCTACCGCCCGGTACGGCGGCGCGGACTTCGCCCTCACCCTCGGCGGCCACGAGATGGCCGGCTACCACACCGGCTACGCCTTTCTCCTCGGGCATAGCGTGGGGGCGCGCCACTCGCACCTCTGTAACGCCGGTTACTCCTTCGACCAGAAGCACGGCACGGCTTTCGAAGACGCCGCACTCGTTGAGTACCTTATCGAAGAGGAAGAGTGGCGCAACGTGCTTAATTCCCTGGTCATCTGCCTCTTCGCCCGGGGAATTTACACCCCGGAGGTAACCGCCACGGCGCTCAACGCGGTGGGCGTTGCCGTAACCCCTGCAGATTTAAAGCAGGTCGGGCGCGAGATATTCCGGTTGAAGTGGGAGGTTAAGAGGCGTTGGGGCTTTAGCCTGGAAAATCTCCGGGTACCGCGGCGTTACTTTGAAACGCCTTCGGGAAGCGGCCCCCTTGATCCCGAACGCTACCAGCAGCTACTCGCGCTTTACCGGCAGCGCCTCGCTGTGAAATTAGGTATGGCGTTTTAAGAAGAGCAACGCCTAACCTTTGAGCAAGCTGCGTAACACGCGTAGGTTTTCGATATCCTCCCGCAGATCCGGTCCCTTCGGTGTCTCGAGCACCATCGGGAGGTCCCGGAAGCACGGGTCGTTAAGGAGCAGCCGGAAGGCCTCCAAACCTATTTTACCGGCCCCGATATGCTCGTGGCGGTCGAGGTGGCTGCCCAGTGCCCCGCGGGAGTCGTTGAGGTGAATCGCCTTCAGGCGCTCAAGGCCGATTATCCGGTCGAAGCGGGCGAAGGTTTCCGCGTAAGCTTGGGGCGTGCGAATATCGTAGCCGGCGGCAAAAGTATGGCAGGTATCGTAGCAAACGCCGAGTCGCTCCGGGTATCTGCTTTCCTGGATAAGCCACGCGAGGTGTTCAAAGCGGTGGCCGATGCTCGCCCCTTGCCCGGCAGTCGTTTCGAGGAGAATCATCACCCCGGAACTTTCGGTCTGCCGCAGGATCTCGTCGAGCGCCGCCCCTATACGCGCCAGCCCCACCGTCTCGTCCGGGTTAACTCCCGGATGGACAACGAGATAAGGCAGACCTAGGGCGGCACACCGCTCCACCTCTTCTATAAAGCTCGCCACCGACTTCCGCCAGAGTTCCGCGTTGGCAGCGCCGAGGTTGATGAGATAAGAGGTGTGGGCAAAAACTGCGCGGATGCCGGTTTCCTCCCATGCCCGCCGGAAACGGGCCACCTCTTCCGGCGCGAAAGGCCTCACCCGCCACTGGCGCGCGCTTTTGGTGAAGATCTGGACCGCCTCGCAGCCGATGCTCTGCCCGCGTAGAAGTGCCTGCTCCACGCCGCCGGCGATCGACATATGGGCACCGAGGAAGGGCATTTTCTCACCTTCCGGCTTAAAATTTACATCCTCCCACAGTAGGTTCCCTCGGGTTTGTCGCCGCGTTTTTACAGAAAGATAAAACCGGACACGCTCCGCAGCGGGGCGCCTTTTTGCGACACAAATGGTGCCCCAAAGCATCAAGCTGAGCGTGGTACTCGTTAAAAAGCCTCACGTCTGGCGGGAGGTGGCGCATGAAAAAGGCCTGCATTTCTGCGTACCGCGCCCGGGCAGGAAAGATGCCTAACCGGTGGAAGATGCGGTGGGTGTAAGCATCAACGACAAAAACCGGTTTCTCGGCCGCGTAAAGGATGATGGAGTCGGCGGTTTCCGGCCCGATGCCGCGGATGGATAGAAGCCGCTGCCGCAACGGCGCTACGTCCTGTTTTAACAGCACCTCCAGATCACCGCCGCACTCTTCGACGACGACCCGGCAGAAATCTTTGAGTCTTTGCGCCTTCTGGCGGTGGTAGCGGGCCGGACGGACAAGGGCCGCCAGCTCTTCTTCCGGAGCCTCAAGGAGCGCCCGCGGCGCAAGCCAGCCTTTTTCCTTCAGGTTGGCGATGGCCTGAGCCGCCCCCTTCCAGGCAACGTTTTGGGTAAGGATGGCCCCTATGATCACCTCAAAGGGAGTCTCCGCCGGCCACCAGTACCGGGGACCGAAATGAGCGTAAAGTCGTTCGTAAACCGTAAGCAAAAATTTCCGCATCCCTTAAAACCCTGCCCGCAACGCCTCCGAACCCCTCGGATCATCCGCCGCAAGCTTCAAACCTTAACCCCGAACGTCTGCCACGGGACGCTCAACCTTGAACCCGGCTCTGCAGCCGTCAAACCGCCTTCGCCTTCAGCTTCGCCACTGCTTCCGCCGCCAGCGCCCCAACCGTTTTTTCGGTCAGGTTACCGTCCAGGTATATTCTAACCCGCGCGGCGTCACCGGTAAGCTCCCTCAGGTCGGCGGTTACTTCGGCCGCACCCATCTCTCCGAGCGCCCAGGCGGCGCATCCCCGCACCTGCGGGTCGGGACTCCCGAGCAACCCCCGCAGCTCCGGCACCACTTCCCGGACTAACTCCGGCCGCACGCTCCCGATCCGCCCGAAGGCCCACACGACCCCCGCCTGGAGGTAAGGTTCGTCCAGGACGTTCATCAGAATCAGCGCGTTTTCCCCTAAAAAATCGGGCGCCCGCGCCACCGCCTCGCCGATAGCCGGCGCTACCAGGGGGCCACTCGTTCCCGATTCGTCGTTGAGGGCCCAGAAAAGCCGTCGCATCCGGTCCCGGCAAAACTCTTCATCCTCTGAAAACAGCGCCGCAACCACACGCCCAAACCCTTCTGCCGCCCGCCACGCCAAAAGCTCGTCGGGATAGTAAAGCACGCCGATGAGCACAGTAAGCAGGCGCCGGTCTTCCCGCGCCCGCGCCACTAACGTGTCCCAGTCTGCCGCCCGCAGCAGGGAGAGGATTCCCTCTTTCATACTCGATTAATTCGGCGGCACCGCGCAGAACCCTGCCGCCAACCCAAGAATCCCGACGCGAAACCGGGAAGAAAAATCAGAACACCTCCTGCTGGCCTCCCGGCAGCAAAATCACCAACTGCAGGTGCCCACCCACCGGTACGAGCTGCCGGATGTGCCACACCAAATACTACTTCTCTTCAAGAGGAATCAGATCCTTTCTGCTTCCGCGTCGAGACACTTGCTATCCAAGGCCCAGGACGTGGGGCCCGGATGTGATCATGGAGGTGGTGCCTGTGTTTTCTTTTCCGGGAAAACCGGGATTGGCGCCGGAAGATTACCGCCCCTATCTCTGCTCTGCCGAATAATTAGAAGCATCATATACTCACTACCGGTCCTCGAAGGTGCCCCGCGACCTGTCGAAACCACGGCAAATCCTGCTAAAAACGGCGCTTGATCCCATATGACGGTAAACTCGTTTCTTCTTGTTCTTGCCGAAGAAATAATCCTTCCATCCTATTACACCGGCCCGCAGATTGAGGATAAGTTTATACTGGATGATCTTCGCGCCTACCAGAGGAGCAGTGCTGCTCCTGCACCGTTTTCCCTGCCGGGGGCGATTGCCGAAAAACTCACGCTGCGGGAACGGGAAGTACTGGAGCTTTTGCTCCGCGCGTGGAGTAATAAATAAAGTAGCGGCAGAACTTCATTTAAGCATCCGCACGGTCCGAACCCACCGCCAGCACATCTATCGGAAGTTTGGCACCGGCAGTTTAGACGAATTATCATCCGACAATCCCTAACAGTAGGATTATCTTTCAACAGTTTCCTTTTCCCAGCATAAGACTACGCCGGAATGGGATAGGCACGGCCCGAAACGCGGCAGTCTGCTGCAAAATACAGGAGAAAAATACTGCATTTTGCAGTATTTGCACCAAAGTGCGGTCATATTATGCTGTGGTAAAAAGCGGGAGCAGGAAGTTTTGGCCAGGGGAGGTGGTGAATAATAGTAAAGTTATCGGAAGAGCCGCTTTGCGGCAGGGAGGTCACTTCAGTGTAAGTGTTACGGAAAATTTCAGAATAAGAGGAGTGAAAGCAAAAATGGAACGCTACCTGCTCTTTGATGCCAAGTGTCCGGTTTGTAACAGGCTCGCCCGGACGATCGAGAAAGAAGCGAGGGGGAGAGTAAAGGTTCGGAGCTTATATGACCGGGAAATGCAGGCGGTGCTGAATCAGGTACGTCCCGGCTGGCGGTGGGAACCTCTCTTGTTAGAGATTAAGGAAGAACGGGTTCGGGTTTACAGTGGCTTAAGCATGCGGCTACGAATGGCGATCGTTTTAGGATGGCGGCGAACTTACCGTGTAGTACAAATACTGCGGGAAGCGGGAGTAGGAATAACTGGTGTAAGCATTGAAAGAAGATGGTTCTTAAAACAAGCAGGCTTATGGGCACTCGGATTAACGTTATCCGGATTAGCCTCGTTAGGATTAGAGTCAACCCGTTTAGCGGCGTGGGCAAAGGGAAAAGCAGTGGAAGTTAATGGATGGTCTCCTAAAGGGCCTAATGGAGTAGCCTACGAAGCGTGGAAGCTGGGGGTAAGAGCTTATGACATTTCCCCGAATGACCAAGGAATAGTGGTAAGTTTTTCGCATGTTGATCCGGCGAAGCAGGGTGTCCTATCCATCGAGGATTCTAACGGGATTAAAAAATTTGCTTTAGCAATGAGTACGGGAAACGTGAGACTACCGGTATACTCTGGGACGAAAACAAAGGTGAATTAACGCTTTTACTCAAGTTTGACAGCTAACCCGCATTTTGGGCGGCCCCAGGACCGGGAAG
>NZ_JBRAIN010000086.1:0-7374 GCF_052743955.1 Thermodesulfitimonas sp. | reverse complement strand
CCCGCCAAGGGTGATAATGATGCCTGCAGCAAATTCGGCAGTTGCCGCACCGCCTCGACGGCGGCAATGACCCGCGGGTGGTTGTGCCCGGTGTTGAGCGACCCGTAACCACCCAGGAAGTCGAGGTACTCGCGCCCCTCGCTATCCCAGAGGCGCACCCCTTCGGCGCGGACGAAGCGCCTATCAAAATCCAGGAGCTTGAGCAGCGTCACCAGGCCGGCGTTAAGGTACTCCTGGTGGAGCCCGCGCACCTGCTCCCGGTCCAGGGATAACGCCTCCTCAAGCGTGATAAAGCCATTTTTCTCCGCCAAAATCGCTCTCCCCCTTCTTCCGCCCGGGTCCGGACGGGAAATTCCCGGAAAAACTCTGTGTCCGGCAGACTATCTCTTCGCCGTCCCGCAAGAAAATCCTTTTAAAATGTGGTAGGTGGGCGGCCTTCGCTTGACAGCGGGAAGCGCTTTCAGTAAAATCAACCTGCATTCTGCACCAAAGTAGAATGTGGCGATTTCTTGGCCTGACGAAAGGGGGGACTGAGCCGCGGATGTTTACAACTCTTACGGAAAAGCTGCACGAGGTCTTTAAAAAACTGAAAAGCAAGGGGAAGTTGACGGAAGAAGACGTGAACGCGGCGCTGAAAGAGGTCCGGGTAGCCCTCCTCGAGGCCGACGTTAACTTTAAAGTGGTCAAAGACTTCGTGGCGCGTGTCCGGGAGCGGGCGGTAGGGCAGGAGATCCTGGCGAACCTCAATCCCGCCCACCAGGTGATCAAGATCGTCCGGGAAGAGCTGACCGCGCTTATGGGCGATCAGAACGCGCGACTCAATACCGCCGCCAAGCCCCCTACGGTGATCATGATGGTGGGTCTCCAGGGCTCGGGTAAAACAACCACCGCCGCGAAGCTCAGCCTGTTCCTCAAAAAACAGGGGCGCCGGCCGCTGTTAGTCGCCGCCGACATCTACCGCCCCGCCGCCATTAAGCAGCTTCAAGTCCTCGGCGAGCAGATCCAGGTGCCCGTTTTTTCCCGGGAAGGCGATCCGGTGACCATCGCGGTAGGCGCGGTTGAGGAAGCGGGCAAAAAAGGCTACGACCCCGTTATTATCGATACGGCGGGGCGCCTGCATATTAACGAAGAGCTGATGGCGGAACTGGAGCGGATCAAAGCCTCCGTCAAACCCCACGAGATTCTGTTAGTGGTGGACGCGATGACCGGACAGGACGCCGTGCGGGTTGCCGAAACCTTCCACCAGCGCCTTGGGCTCGACGGGGTGGTTTTAACCAAGCTCGACGGCGATACGCGGGGGGGCGCAGCCCTTTCCATTCGCGCGGTGACGGGCTGTCCCATTAAGTTCGCCGGCGTCGGCGAGAAGCTCGATATGCTTGAGCTTTTCCATCCCGACCGGATGGCCAACCGGATCCTGGGTATGGGTGATATCCTCACTCTCATTGAAAAGGCGCAGACAACGCTGGACGCCCAGCAGGCCGTGGAGATGCAGAAGCGAATCAAGAGCGCCGACTTCAATCTCGAGGATTTTCTTACCCAGCTCCGTCAGTTCAAGAAAATGGGGCCCCTGGAGCACATTCTCAGCATGCTTCCAGGCTTCGGCGGCATGAAAAAGCTGCGGGAGGAGTTTCAGTTCGACGAGCGGGAGCTAGTACGGGCGGAAGCCATCATCAACTCGATGACCCCAGAGGAGCGACGCCACCCCGAGATCATCGACGGGAGCCGGCGGCGCCGGATCGCCCGCGGCTGCGGCCTGACGGTCCAGGACGTGAACCGGTTGTTGAAACAATTCGAGCAGACCAAGAAGCTGGTCCGCCAGCTCACCTCTTTCGAGAAGGGTTTCAAGAAGGGCGCTAAACTCGGACGATTCCCGTTTATGTGAGACAATACCGCTGAAAGGAGGTGAAACGGTTGGCCGTTAAAATTAGACTCAAAAGAATAGGCGCTAAGAAACAACCCCGTTACCGGATCGTGGTAGCGGACGCCCGTTCGCCGCGAGACGGCCGTTTTATCGAAGAAATCGGCTTTTATAACCCGGTTGCCGACCCGGCTGAACTCAAGATCGACGAAGCCCGGGCCCGGGAGTGGCTTGCCCGTGGCGCACAGCCGACCGATACCGTGCGGGCATTGTTAGCGCGAACTGGAATCCTCTAAGCGCGGGAAGGGCCGGACTGATAGGGGGCTAAGACGCTAATGAAGGAACTCGTCGAGATTCTGGCTAAAGCCCTGGTCGATAAGCCAGAAGAGGTGGATGTGAGGCTCATCGAAAAAGAACAATCGGTAGTAATCGAGCTGCGGGTGGCCGCCGAAGATGCGGGGAAGGTAATCGGGAAGCACGGCCGGATTGCCCGAGCGCTCCGGCAAATGGTGAAGGCCGCAGCGGCCAAGTCCCGCAAAAAAGTAGTCCTCGAGATTCTCTGAACACCTGGTGAATAACATGGACCGGATAACCGTTACCCGACCGGTGATTATCAAGGTGCGGGTAACCGAAAAATACAAGGAGTTCCTCCTGGCCAGGCTCGCCGTGGCCATCGAAGAAGCAGAGCGTGAAGTACAGCGGGTCGAGTTCCAGGCCAAGCACCTGCACGCCGAAAAGAAAGGCCGCCTAGTCCCCGCTGAAATGGAACAGCTCGAAAAGGTGCGCCGGGAAAAGGTGGCGGAAAGACAACGGCTGCAGCACCAGTATGAAGCCTTAAAACAACTTCCTCCCGGTGCGGAAATCATCCAGGGACGCACCGAAAGCCTGGTGGAAATAGGCATAGGCGACGATGCAAAACGCCTTAACCCGGTGGAGATCGTAATTGAAGAAGGAAAGGTCATCGCGCTCAGGGAACAGGGTTGAACCGGTGAAGGAGGAGTTTATAACCGTAGGCGAGATTGTGGCCCCCCACGGATGCCGGGGGGCCGTTCGTATTCTCCCCCTGACCGATTTCCCGGAGCGTTTCCTCCGGATGAAAAAGCTGACCCTCTTTAAGGAAGGAGAAAGAAAGACCTACGCGGTTGAGGAAGCGCGGGGGCATAAAAGGTTTATCCTCGTCAAGCTCGCCGGCATCGATACTATGGACGATGCGGCGGCCCTCCGGGGGGCCCTCATTCAGGTGCCCCGCGGGGAAACGGTACCGCTCCCGCCAGGCCGCTACTACGTCTTTGAAATCATCGGCCTCAAGGTCTGGTCGGAGGAAGGAGCCTTCCTTGGTGAAGTAAGCGCGGTTATAACCACCGGTGCAAACGACGTTTACGGTATCCGGACGCCTAGCGGCAGAGAGATCCTGATCCCCGCCCTGAAGGCGGTGGTCCGGGAGATCGACCTCCAGGAGGGGAGGATGGTGGTCCGGCTGCCAGAAGGACTTTTATGAGCATCCGGCGCTCGCGGTTCAGCAATAATAGGGGTGAAGCAGCGGAAAATGCAATTCGATATCCTCACCCTCTTCCCGGAGATGTTTACCGGCCCCTTTTCCAGTAGTATCATCAAGCGGGCAATCGAGCGGGGCCTGTTGAAGGTAAACTTAATCAACATCCGGGACTACGCGCGGAATAAACACCGCACCGTGGATGATACTCCTTACGGTGGCGGCGCCGGAATGGTCATGGAGCCCGAACCCATCGTCTTGGCCCTCGAAGCGGTGCGGGAAAACCGCGGGGGCGATACCGGCCCGGTAATCCTGCTTTGCCCCCAGGGCGAGCCGTTTACCCAGCGGCTGGCGGCCGAGTTGGCGCGGGAGGAGCATATTGTTCTCGTCTGCGGCCACTACGAAGGAATAGATGAGCGGGTAAGAGCGTATACCACCGGCGAAATCTCCATTGGCGATTACGTACTGACCGGCGGCGAACTGCCGGCGATGGTGGTGGTGGACGCCGTTTCCCGCCTCGTTCCGGGCGTCCTGGGAGAAGAAACGTCGCCCGTGACGGATTCTTTCGCCACCGGTCTTCTCGAGCACCCGCACTACACGCGCCCCCGGGAATTCCGCGGCGCAGCGGTACCGGAGGTGCTTTTAAGCGGCCACCACGCCCGGATAGCCCGCTGGCGGCGCGAGGAAGCACTCCTGCGCACCCTCGTCCGGCGCCCGGACCTTTTATCAACAGCGGCCCTGACCGCCGACGACAGGCGTTTTCTTAAGGAACTCGCCACCCAGCTTATGCGTCTTAATCTCGGCGACTAAATTATTGCGGCCGGCAGGAACCCGTGGTATAATTTTTCCTGGTTTCCGTGCGGGGAAAACCATTTCTACGGAAGGAAAGCGAGGAACCGAAAATGACTAATATTCAGGAGTTGTTTGCTAACGAAGCGCATCTAACGAAGGAGATCCCTGATTTCCGGCCGGGAGACACCGTACGCGTCCACGTCAAGGTAGTAGAAGGTGGCCGGGAAAGGATCCAGGTATTTGAAGGCGTAGTCATCCGGCGCCGCGGGGGCGGGCTCGATGAGACCTTCACCGTCCGGCGTGTATCCTACGGCGTAGGCGTTGAGCGCATTTTTCCGCTGCACTCGCCGCGGATTGACCGCATCGAGGTGGTCCGGCGCGGTAAGGTGCAGCGCGCCCGTCTTTACTACCTGCGGAAATTACGCGGCAAAGCTGCACGTATCGAAGAACGGCGTTAAAAAACGGGGCCCGGAAAGAAGCAAAAAGGCCCCTTTTGCTTTCGACCGCCGCTCAAGAGCGATTACCGATACCACAACGGGGGGTTCTGGCGCTGAAACTAAGGGGCGAATCCGGTTTCCGGGGGGATATTCTCGAGTCGCTCATCATCGCGATCGTGCTGGCCGTCGTTATCCGGGCCTTCATTTTTCAGCCCTTTTATATTCCTTCCGGCTCGATGATGCCGACACTTTACCGGGGAGACCGGATCATCGTTTCCAAACTCTCCTACCGGTTCCACCCTCCCCAGCGGGGTGACATCATCGTTTTTCGTTATCCCCACAACCCGAAGAAAACCTACATCAAGCGGCTGATCGGTCTTAGCGGCGAAACAGTAATGCTGGCCGACGGTAAACTTTTTATCAACGGGCAGGAGGTTCCTGAACCCTACCTGCCGCCGGGTACTTATTTTGCCGACTTCGGTCCGGTGAAGGTCCCCGAAGGCTGCTCCTTTATGCTCGGTGATAATCGGATGAACAGTGAGGATAGCCGGGTGTGGGGCTTTCTGGACCAGCGGTTAATCATCGGGAAAGCGGTGCTTGTCTACTGGCCGCCGGACCACATTAAAGTGATTCACTGAACCGCTTAAGGAAGAGGGCCGATGGATATTCACTGGTATCCGGGTCACATGGCCAAAGCCCGGAAGCTCATCAGGGAATCCCTGAAGCTCGTCCACGTCGTCTTTGAACTGCTTGACGCCCGGATTCCCCGCTCCAGCCGCAACCCCGACATCACCACGCTCCTTGCTGGCAAGCCCCGCGTGGTGATCCTGAATAAGACCGACCTCGCCGACCCCGCCGAAACCCGCCTCTGGGCCGAGAGATTAGCTGCTGAAGGCACACCCGTGGTGCAGCTCGACTCCTTTACCGGGCGTGGCCTCGGCAAAATCCCGCGTGCCGTGCGGGAGGTGGCCGCACCCGGGCGTACCGGGATTATCAGGGGTATGGTCGTCGGCATCCCGAACGTCGGTAAATCCACCTTCATCAACCGGCTCGCCGGCCAAAAGGCGGCGGCTACCGGCGCCCGACCCGGCGTAACGCGCGGCAAGCAGTGGATCCGCGTTGCGCCGGGAATCGAGCTTCTCGACACGCCCGGCGTCCTTTGGCCCCGCTTTGACGACCGGGAGGTGGCGCTCAAACTCGCGGCCACCGGGGCGCTGAAAGAAGAGGCGATCGACTGCGGGGCGGTCGCCCTCTGGCTGCTCGACTGGCTCAAAGCGGAGTACCCGGGGGTGCTCAAGCGCCGCTACCAATTGGCGGCGCTGCCGGCTGACAGCCATATGCTCCTGGAAACGATCGGGCTGAAGCGCGGGCTGGTGGTCGCCGGGGGCCGGGTGGACCGCTTTAAGGCGGCGGTGGCGCTACTCAAGGAGTTCCGGGAGGGGCGGCTTGGCAGGTTTACCCTAGATAAATGCCCGGTTTGACAAAAATTTGAGTGCGTGGGAATGGAGCTGTAGGCCGTTCTCAGAAGGTCTTGCAGGTTGGAGGGCGCCGATGTTTCCGCAACACACGGTAACCTTCTCGAAAGATACCGGGGGGCTGTCTTGCCGCCGCACGCCCGCGGAAGAAAAAGCGCGCTACGAAGCCCTTTTCCTTTTTGAGCGGGACCTGCGGCGGCGCGGCTGCACCCTGATCGCCGGCGTGGACGAGGCCGGCCGGGGGCCGCTGGCCGGCCCGGTGGTAGCCGCAGCGGTAGTCCTGCCGGAAGCGGTGGACCTGCCCGGTCTTAACGACTCCAAGCTCCTTAGCGCCGCGCAGCGGGAACGCCTGGCGGCGCAGATCTGTGCCTGCGCCCGCGCCTGGGCGGTAGGCCTAGCCTCCGTCGCCGAGATCGACGCCCTGAACATCCTCCAGGCCTCTTTCTTAGCGATGCGCCGGGCACTCGCTGGCCTCACCTTGCAGCCCGACCACGTGGTGGTGGACGGGCGTCCCATCCCCCGCCTCCCCCTGCCCCAGACGGGCGTGGTCCGCGGCGACGCGCAGGTGGCGGTGGTGGCCGCGGCCTCGATCATCGCCAAGGTGACGCGCGACCGGCTGATGGTCGCGCTCGACCGGGAGTTCCCCCAGTACGGCTTCGCCCGCCACAAGGGCTACCCCACCCGCGAACATCTCGCCGCGCTCCGGCGCTATGGCCCCTCCCCCCACCACCGGCGGAGCTTCGGCCCGGTGAAAGACCTCTTGGGAGGAACCGGTAGCCGTGCCTGATGCAAGGCGACGCCACGGTAACGCGGCGGAGGCCCTCGCCGCCGCGTACCTCAAGCGCAAGGGCTATCAAATCCTTGTCCGGAACTACCGCTGCCGTTTCGGCGAGATCGACCTCATCGCCTTGGACCGGGGCACGCTCGTCTTCGTCGAAGTCCGGGCCAAATCCTCCCTACGCTTCGGCACCCCACAGGAAAGCCTCGGCTACAAAAAACAGCAGAAGCTCCGCGAAGTGGCGCGGTACTACCTGGCCAACGAGTGGCGCCGTGGCAGCCCCTGCCGCTTCGACGTCATCGCCGTGCAGTTCGACCGGGAAAGCGGGGAAATGAAAGACCTCGAGCACATCGAGAACGCATTTTAAAACGAATACCCCAGCCGGTGACGGCACCGGAAGATATACGGTTTGTCTTATCCCGGCATTTCAAGATGCCGTCGTTCGTGTATCTAAACGCCCCACCACGGAAACAACTCTAACCTTCCGCCCGACGCTGCGATTCCCTTATTTCTAATCACCTTCCATATTCCGTGCCGGAGGC
>NZ_JBRAIN010000085.1:0-7547 GCF_052743955.1 Thermodesulfitimonas sp. | reverse complement strand
TTGCAGTAATGCTGCTCCCCCCGGATGGCTACGAGGCGGTTGTGCTCTCGGGCCATGGCAAGGGCGTTGGTGCCGCAGCTCGCTTTGGTGAAAACGGTGCCGGGCTTGACGCCGGCCTTTCCGGCTGCGGCTAAAACCTCGGGCGCGGCGAAGATTTTGAGGGCTACCAGGTCCGGATTGCAGAGGATGTAGATATATTCTCGCTGCGGACCGGCACGGCATACGGGGGCGATCACCTTTTCGGCAATGGCGATAAGCGAGGCGCTGGCTTTCAAGCGCCGCCCAAGCTCGGTTTCTGACAAGAACCGCCGGGGCTTAGTAAGGTCGGGCGGCACCTTCAGGGAGCGGCAACGGGCGTAAGACTGCGCCAACTCGCCTGGCGGGCAGAGATCGAGGGGGCAATCTCCTGCTCTCGCTCCCGGTTTGGGCGGGAAAAGCAAGGCCATCCCTCCACCTGTCCCTGGTAGAAGACCGGACAACGGGCAAGTTTTGGCGCGTCCCGGGGTTAGGTCCAGGGTTTAACGGCGCGCCGCTTCTCCCCGTGGATCTGAAAATCCCCTTTATTTACATGACGGTTGGAACCGGGCGTTTGGATTTTCCGGAGGGAGAATTTTCCCTTAATGTTGACTGGTGCATCAAAACGGCCGGCTCGTTAAAGCGAAAAAAATTTGCCTGCGTGAAATCCAACCGGGCCTCAGTTGCAGTCATGAATTATAAAAGGGGTTTATTTGCAGAGACTGGAAGGATCGACATGGAAGGACGTGTCCGGAGGGTATCGCCGGACCGCTTATGACAGCATCGACGTCACCCACTTTGTTTCGCCCGGTGGCAGCACCGGGCTTTCTATTTTGCCCGTTTCGCGTTTAGAATAGGTCCACCTAAGAGCGGCTGGACGGCAAAACCTGCAACGCATCTCCGGCGGCACTTTATTTCTGGGGAACGTGGCGCTCGGCTGAGCAATGTCTTCAAGCAGGTTTTAGTGCTCTAACCAGATAACTTCATAAGTCAACAAAGCCAGCGCAGCGAAGAAAACGGTAGCTGCTGTGACGCAAAGAAAACAGGGGTTTGCGTTCCACCGAAACTGGAAAATTTGAAGGTAGAGAGAAACACAGGCACAAACAGTACAAAGAACCAGAGCTATCTTCTTAGCGGAATTCACGTAGCTTGATAACATAACCAAAACGAACAGAAGAAACGAGGCAAAAGCTCCTGCCACAGCAACGCTCACGGAATCCACCGGTAAGGCCACTAACTCGGCACAGGTCGGTCAAGTCGGATAATGCTTTTCCCAAGCAGTGAATGCGAGTAAGGTCGTATTGAAAATAAGGAGTATCGCTACTTTTGCTCTTATACGGTTGAAGTTCTTTTACCTCCTGCCCTCTCAACAGTAATAGGGGACGCATTTTATCTGTCCCTTGTAGGACGGCGATGCTAATTTTGGCCTATTGTGTGTCGGCCTACTGCGGCTTAAATAGCGGGTCTGTATTCGTACCGGTCATTCAAAAGCCTCGCTACGGTCCTCAAATTCAAGTTTTAGTACAGATTAGAGAAGTTCCACATAACCACGTCCTTGCCGTCTACCCGTATTTTGTGGGGCCTTATCTTTCCGGAATCGATGTTGACGATATACCGCCGGGCGTCTTCAGAATGACCGCCGAAGGGCACGGATATGAAAGAGATTTCGTTGTCGGGCAAGATAAGGGCGTTGAGGTTGACATTATGCTCTTTTGTCATCGGTACGATGGTCTTCACCTTTCCGGTTGACAGGTCGAGGCAGTCAAGCTCGCCGTCTGCCCCGTTTGTGCCCCGGTACCGGTAGAACACCAGACGCTTCATGTCCGAACTCCAGACCACGCGGCCGATGGCGGATTCAACCTCCGGGTTAGAGTATACCCGTTGGGGTTCGCCGCCCCTGGCGCTCACGGTCCAGATGCTGGAGGCCAACCACAGCGTCTTCCCTAACGGGCAAGAATCCCGGAATAACGTCGCGCTGTAAGCGATCATACGCCCATCAGGCGAAATGGAAGGAGCGGAGAACTCCACCCAGAGCTTCCTCCCGTTTTCTTCCACCGGGATGCTTTTCGGTCCCCCATATTTCTTTATGAGTTGGTCCAATTCTTCTTGAGACATGTAGTCTACCCACTCGTCTTTGTCGTTCACGCCGCGCCCGTCCCACTCGCCCCCCTTGACCAGGCGTTTAAGCCTGCCGCTCTTGACATCAAGGACGCAGATTTCCTGGTTGGGATGGGGCTCCCTTTTACTGCGCACAAACAGCAAGCGGCGCCCGCCGGGGAACCACGAAAGGTAAATGATCTCTTGCTGGGGCACTTCGCTGAAGTATTTGCGTTTGGAGCGTTTGCCTCCTAGTTTCTCGACGGTTAGGTATCTAACCGTTCCCTCCCGGTTCCACTGCGTATATGCGGCATACTTACCGTCGGGGCTGACCGCCCCGTAATCTCCCCAATGGCCCGGTATCGCTTCCGGCAAAGACAGTATTTTCCTGGCCTCGTTGGTCACGGGATTAATAGCAACCAGAACCGCGCCCTTCTCTCCCGGGATGAGGCCGGTCACCCACCCGCTGAACTGGTCCTGGCGGGCCTGGCCGGCCAGCCACCAGCCCCCACCCGTCAGAACCAACATGATCAAGGCGGTCAGCAATATTACCGGCCTTCTCATATGGCGTGCGTAATCTCGTGCTTGTTCTTGCATGCATGTCCGCCTCCCGCCGACAGATTAAGGCCCCGGGTTCCAGTTTGTCAACGGCACCCAGGTACGGCTGTAGAAGACTCCATCTGTAGTGTTGCCGTGCAGGTACTTGAACGTGGCGGTATCCAAATCGCAGATCGTCTTGACGAACCTGGTGTTGGGGCACTGGTTGGGACCGAAGTCGGTGCGCTTTACAGTTTTAGCTCTGTTTGTGGTCAGATCCCGGATACTGAAATCTATATTCATAGCTACATCCACCACCCGGTGCTCCGGAAAGATACTGGCGCCGTTCCGGTAAGGCAAGGCTATCCTGCCACTGCTGTTGTACCAACTGGTGTCGCCGTAGGTTAGCAGATAATCCTTACCGTTGACGGTGTGCTTGGTTCCTAAAGTGTGACGGGCATAGGTCTTCGGCCTGGTCGGGCAGGGGTCATTTGGGTTCCAGTTACCGATTCAGATAGGGTTGTATTCGATATCATAGTAATTTCCGGTGGGGGTTACGGTAAATTTGTCGGGTTGTTGCCTCCGGATGGCCATGTCCTGTTTTGCCGCCTCGAGTTCTGCCTCCGGGTGCTGCGTGAGGAATTCCCGCTGCCTGTCTGATTCCTCTTTGGGAACCGATACTTCGCCGGGCAGATTGGAGAAGACCGTGCCCCCAATCGCGTCCCGCCAGATGGTTACACCATTGTATGTACCCACTTTTCCTGCCTTGTCCAGCATATCTGGGGTTACTTTTTCTACCGAGGGGTCATTGGAGAGCAATGGGCCTTGCTGAACCGCAAACGCGGCGGTGACGCACAGCGAACCGATAATCAGCGCGGACAGCAATACTTTCAAGTACGTTTTGGCTCTCATCATACTGCACCTCTTTCTCTGACATTTAACGTTAATGCAATGTCGCAGGATCCCACAAAAAGCCAAACAGTAACCTTTTGATCTAGCCAAGGTTTTTCCCTTCCCCTTCACCTCCCCAACTTCTGAGCCTGTCTTGTGTGAGAGAATCCCTTCTTAAACACCACACTAATTCTGATAAAGCAAGCAGTCAATTACCGGAAATCCGGTATTTTTCTACCGTAAATACGGTAGTCAGCAACGGGTAGACGCGGAGCATTTACTTCCCTTGGAGCATGCGGAGAAGTTGGCGAAGGCTGTGTACGCCGACTTTGCGGTAGATCCCCTTCTGGTGTGTCTCTACCGTCCGCGTACTTATGCCAAATTCTTTTGCTATCTCTTCGTTAGTCAGTCCCGACAGTAAAAGCTGCAGAACCTTCTGTTCACGGGAGGTGAGCTGCTGTTCCATTTTCGGCGGTAGGGTTAGCATTTGCCGGCGGTGGTGCAGTTCCAACATTGAAAACTCCCTCTCTATGGAAGTTACCATTACTTGCAAAAGCGCCGCGGCCAGGCCCAGTTCCTTTTCCGCGTGCATTGATATGTCAAGGAAGCCGACAGTCTTGCCAGCCGGGTCCTCTACCGGACTGGCGACGCACCACCAGTCCTTAAAGAGCCGGCAGTAGTGCTCCTCGCCGCGGATGGCCACCAAGTGGTCGTACTCCCTGGCTAAGCCCAGGGCGTTGGTGCCGCAGCTCGCTTTGGTGAAAACGGTGCCGGGCTTGACACCGGTTTCTTCGGCGGCGACTAACACCTCCGGCGCGGCGAAGATCTTGAGCGCCACAAGTTCCGGGTCGCAGAGGATGTAGATGTAACATCCTTGCAGGTCGGCGCAGCAAGCGGGGGTGATGACCCGGCCGGCTACGGCGACAAGCGGCGCATTGGCTTGCAAGCGGGAACTGAGGACGGTTTGGGGCAGGATATGCCGGGGCTTTGCGAGTTCCGGCGGCACCCCGCAAACGCAGCAGCGCTCGTAGGAAGCCTCCAATTCCGCCGGGGAACAGAGATAGGCACGGTAATCAGGCGGCCCCGGGTCTTGCGGGAAAGGAGCCAATAAAACCACCCCTTCTGGCGAACTAACCCCTTTTATCTCTTGGCTGGCCGGAGATTGCTGCAGAGATTGGTTGATTTCTGGGATGATATCCTGCTCTGTGGGAAACCGCGACATTTACTGGAAATGATTATATCAAAAAGTTACACAACAATTTTTAGAAATTTTCCCGGCAGACACCGAAAACGCTGGATACTCCTTGCGCCACGGGTCAATCAAGACAGTAAGAGCATCAAGACGTAAACCAAAGTATCTTCCCCAGATCGCCGGCGTAATATTGTTTCCGGGGAGATCAAGCCGCCGGGAGGTCTGGCGCTCAGCGCCGTAAAGATAGAGTTCGCCGCTCCCCTCCCGGTCCCACTTCCCTACGTGCCAGGCGATATAGCGGCCACAGATGCCAGGCGGGCCAGTGTAAACGTCCGGTCCGACCACCCGAAAAATTATTTCCTTCCTGCCGGTGGCAAAGTCACATTTTATGATTTGAGAAGCAAACGTGCCTCCTTCTTGCCGCGTGGTGTTGTAGGCCAGGGTGTCTCCGCTCAAGGAAAGCGAAGGGTAGTCGTCCCCGGTTGCCGCTTTGAAATATTCTCCTTTCTCAATCAGCGACTCCTGTTTTCCGGTGAGTTTCCGGAGGAGCAACCGCCAGTTCGTCTTGTTGCGGACCACTAATGCCAAGTAACCCCCCTCAGTCACCGCAGCAGAAACCCAGGATCCGAACGGCGGTTCGTAAACCTTTTGCGCCGATTTTCGGTGCGGGTCAATCAGATAAAGGCTCCGCAACATTCCCCCGTCCTCACGGTAAAGAAACCCCAGCACCTGCCCGTCGAGTGTTCCGGAGATAACCTCCGCCACCTGCGGGAAGAAGAGCTTCGTGGCAAAGGAGGGGGGATAGGAATCCTTTTCTTCTTCTACTTTGCACTCTAAGGTTATCTTTGCTGGTTCCGGTGGCTGCTCTCTCCCTGGCTTTTGCTTCCATCGGCATCCTTGAAAGAGAAAAAGACTCGTGATTACAACGTATAAAAAATAAAGAAAGGGGAAAAAAACAGAAAACAATAAGCTGCGCTTCGGCATTTTACCACCCTATTTTTCTTGTGGGTGCCAGATCTTTTGAACCTAGCCCCCACGGGAAAGCTTTACCTGCCCGGTTAACACACTATACCGCGACTGCGCACCACGTTGTACATCGGATCCCGACTGACAGAATGCCAGCCAAACGCCCCGCTTTAGGATAGTCTTTCTATTCCTCCTCTGTGCGGTGCTTCGTCACAAATAACGCGAAATCGGCTATATCTGATCCCGAAGAAGGTGACCGCATTCACCGTAGCTACGTAAGTTCTGTCGAAGGTGTAGCTTCTAACGCCTTCGCCTGGAATACTTAAATAGATAGACGAACGGCCGGGTGATTCTTGTAGCGAGGCTACTTCTAGCCGCAGGGCGATGAGTGACTCTAAGGAGCCTCCAATTAACTGGCGTACCTGAAATTTGGCATACTCGGCGGCTAGTTTTTCTTCTTCTGTAAGTCCCTGGGGGATTTGACGTACAAACAAAAAAGGGACGGCCAAAGCTACCGCTCCCCCAACCAGCAAGAAGATAAACATGCCAAGTAGAGCCCGGCTTCTTTTTGAAGAAGTGCACCATATTCTCATAAGCTGCTTTCTAATACCTCCAGTATTTACCGCCAGGCAAGTTAACCTGCCAAGCAGGTACGATAAATTCCCATTTATCACCGTAGCTGCACCAAACGCTGTAACACCAGGACGGATACCGGTGCCCGAGCTAGGCTACTAGTTTGCCGGTATCGGAAGAAGCATTCCCCGGAGTTGTAATGATGGCGCTGGAATACCATTGACCTGCCGCCACGTCCGCAGCCCTTGCCGTACCGATCGTATACGCTTTTTCGCCCTCCGGGTCACCCAAGCGTGTGTCAAGGTAAAGCCGCGGGAGATTCGTTGACCAATATTCAACCACTGGGAATTTACCAGGCCAAGAATCACGGGGGTTGAGGTATGCTTTTTCATCGTAATAGTTTGTAAAAAAGTCGTGCTCATATGTTGAGGTATCACTAAAACCGGATTTGTTATCCCATCTGAGCCACTGACAAATGGTACGCATATCATTACCGTACGGTCCACTAAACACAATAACCCTCTTCTGGTACCCATGTCTCCGGATCAGGCGTTGCTGCTGGCATGACTGAGCTTTCTAAAGGTTGGTCATTTTGTCGTTGATCATTTCTCACGGATGGAATGGTTCTAGTGGCCTCTGCATTCAACCTTTGAGATAACATATTTATCTCCTTCCCGCCACCAGCAACTAACAATCCTTTAACCTCTGTGTTTTTAACGTCATCCGACAGTACCCCAGCTGCAGCGATAAGCTCGTGTTGGACTTCCTGCAATGCAATCTGTCCTTCCTTAGTGCATAGCTGTTCCTGAAGCATTTGCTTACACGAGTGCTGTAAAAGCCTAATGATTTGCTGACGGTTCGTGGTCAACTTTTCGACCACGGTAGAGATATCGTCCGTTTCCTCACACTTTTGAAAATCAGTGAAAACTGGTAGCTTACCTACCTGGAACGTGCTATAGATACCCAAAACCTTCACTCTACAAGTTTTTGCTTCCGACAAAACCTGCGGAAGGGGCCTCTCTTCTCTCAGGATAACCTCCGCAACGTGTTCTTTCCCTAAATTCCCTTGCGTTGCTGCAAACCCCACCAACGCTGGCATGACCAGCAACACCACTGCCAGCACCGCTACCAAGACCGTCCGCCATCTCAAGCGTAATTTCTGGAACATAAAAGTCATCCTCCTTTACACTGGAAGTTTCAATGCCAAAGTCAGACTTTCTGGCGCGAAGCGACTTTTAAAACCTACTCGACATTCACCACCTCTCAGACTCAAACT
>NZ_JBRAIN010000084.1:0-7640 GCF_052743955.1 Thermodesulfitimonas sp. | reverse complement strand
AGGATCTTGCAGACCCGCCCGTCGCAGCGCGCCCCGGCGCAGCCCCGCTTCGGCTGCACACAGACCACCGCGTTGCCGTAGCGCACCCCGGTGATGATGATCTGACCATTGTGAACCATCGCCGCCGGCACCCCGTTTTTCGCCTCGCCCGGCGGGTTCCCCCAAGCCTCGGTCAACCGCTGCTTCACCCGTGGCGAAAGGGTATCAAACCACGTCCGGTACTCCGCAACCGGCATCAGCTTCAAAGCTCCGCCCTTGGCCACGATCTCGTCCGCGGTCGTCCAGCGGAACTCCGAAATCGCCTTCCGTTCCATAATGGTTTCAATCAGTTCTTTGCCGCTCGCCGGCGTTTCAACGGTGTAACCCTCTTCCCGCAGCCGCTTGAGGATCCGCGCCACGCTCTCCAAGCTGTCGAGGTGCGCCGCCCCGCCGACGGTGGCCTCCACCGAAGCGCAGGGGTTGTTGTGCAGGATGAAGGCGACGCGTCGCTCAGCCACCGGCTTATCCCGCAACTGCACCCAGGCCGCCACCCGGTCGGCGATGCGCGCCACCCGCTCCGGCACCGGTGTGCGGATTTCCAGGTCCCCCTCCCGCCGTGCCGCACCCAGGAAAACAGGTTCGATCACCCCCTCGAACTCGGGAAGCGCCACCGTCCAGGCGATATCCTGGCCGAGTCCCTGCGGGTCCGCCGCCCACTCGTCAACCGATTTATAAAACGAAACTACCGGCTGAAATACCGGCACGCCAAGCCGCTTCAGTAGCGCCACCCCTGAGGCCGCGACATCCTCCCGGATAAAGTCGTCGGTGCGGGCACGCGCCGCCAGGAAAAAGGGAAGGAGTTTCACCAAAGCCGCGATCCGGGGCTTCCCTGCCGGGTCGAAGAAGAACTCCCGTACCACCTCGCCGGAGCCTTTAGTCCCCAGCCCCTCATCCTTCAGCGAGTAGCAGAAGGCCGGAATAACCGCGAGGCCCCGCGCCTCCAGGGCCCGGATGAGCGCGTCCTCCACCGCCAGCGTCCCGTTCACCCACTGGTTCCGGGCGAAGAGCAGTCCGATGTGCGGACCCGGCTTGCCGTACCAGGAGAGGTAATCCTCAACCGCCGCAAAAACGCCGGGAGCCGCCGGGTGGTATAGCCCTTCCCAGGGGAAAACCAGCGGCTCCTGCACCGTTACCGGCTCCCCGAGCACCGTCGCCGCCAAGTAGCGTAGCATCCGGGCAAAATTCTCCGCCCCGCCCTGCACGATGTAGTCGTAGCAGCGGGCTACCACGGCTGGCGGTACCGTGGAGAGATCCCAGAGCGCCGGGTCGTGCGCCACGCAAACTACGGGTTGGCGGAAATTTTTCACCGCCGCCTCGAGCTCCGCCCAGATCGTCTCCCCTGCCGAACGGTAGAAGAAAACGAGATCCGCCGCCGCGAGATCCGCCAGCGCCGCCGCGAAGTCCTCCTTCCCTTCGTCGAGGTACCGCGCCGAGTAAACCTTCACCCGGAGTTCCCCCGCTACCTCAGCCGCCGCGCGCCTGAGCGTCGTCGCGTGGCTGTGCCAGACCACCGCCGCGATCTTCTTCACCGCGTGCCCCTCCTTTATAAAACGTTCTGACGCTTTCCGTTCAGCGTTAAGACATGGAAAACTGCGATGAAACGATATATGATGCGCCACGTAACGCGTAAATACAGGGCTTTAGGATAGAACCTGATACCGGAGAACCATATTACTACTCGAAAAACCAGAAACTAAAAAGGACCACGGAAGACTATCCTAAAAATTAGGTGACCTCCGTGGTCCCTTTAGGTTTCCTTAACCCTTTAGATTTCCTTAAAAGTTTTACAGCTAGCTTAAATCCAGTTTACGCTTTTATACCAGCGGCTTGGCGGTTTCTATTTCCTACCACTTGACAGTTTACCCGTCGTTTTTCTAAATACCGGCACCGCCATGTTGACGTCCGTTTCCTGGGACGCCGGCGGGCTCCAGCCCACCTTTTAAGTAAAGTTTAAGGCCTCCCCGGACTAACCTCAATAGATTCTACCGCGAGAGGCCGCTTTGTCCCTTCCACCAGTTGAATTTGGGCTTTAAGTAGCAAAGGGCGGCAGGTTAGCTCCTACTTTTAACCGCCTCAGCCTCCCTGCCATCCGTTCGCCCCATGCCACCCAGTTTTCCCTTTATTCGCCAACAAGCTCTTCTTAACCCAACCGAACTTTACACAGTGCAAGAGGCCCGGCTATTATATACGTAAAAGGAGGGGCCCAAAATGTCTAGCTGGCATAAAACGGCACCAGAGGCCGTCCTGCGCGAGTTCGGCAGCGACGCCGCAACCGGTTTAAGCAGCCCCGAAGCAGGCCTGCGGCGGCAAAAATACGGTCCCAACGAACTCACCGAAACCCCACCCAAGAGCCCCTGGCGCATCCTCTGGGAGCAACTCACCGCGGCGATGGTCGTTGTCCTCATCGTCGCCGCCATCGTCTCCCTTTTCCTCGGTGAATACAAAGATGCGGTAGCCATCCTCGTCATCGTCGTGCTCAACGCTATTCTCGGTTTCACCCAGGAATACCGCGCCGAGCGAGCGATGGCCGCGCTTAAGAAATTCGCCGTTCCCGCCGCGCGGGTCCTGCGTGACGGCCAGGTGCAGGAAATCCCGGCGCGGGAGATAGTGCCCGGCGACATTTTTTTTCTCGAGGCTGGCAACATCGTGCCTGCGGACGGGCGGCTGCTTCAGGCGGCCAACCTCAAAGTCCTCGAGGCCATCTTAACCGGCGAGTCGGTGCCCGTAGAAAAAAACGCGGCTGCGGTAGTGGCCGCGGACGCCCCCCTCGGCGACCGCCAGAATATGGTCTATAAGGGGACGACCGTTACCTACGGGCGGGGCCTGGCGGTGGCTGTCGCCACCGGGATGAAGACCGAACTCGGCCGCGTCGCCGCGCTAATCCAGACGGTTGAAAGAGAGCCTACACCCTTGCAGCGCCGGATGGCGGCCCTCGGGCGCACGCTCGGGCTTATCGCCCTCATTATCGTCGCCGTCGTAACCGGCCTCGGGATTATGCGCGGTCAGGATTTAAAAACGATGTTCCTCACCGGTGTGAGCCTCGCTGTCGCCGCAGTGCCGGAGGGGCTCCCAGCGGCCGTCACCATCGCCCTTGCCTTGGGGGCGCAGCGGATGCTCAGGCGCCACGCGCTCATCCGCAAACTCCCCGCCGTGGAAACCCTCGGCTCGGTCACTAAAATCTGCACCGACAAAACCGGGACTCTCACCCAAAACCGGATGACCGTTACCACCCTTCTGCTCCCGACCCGGGAAACAACGGAAGGGCTTAAGACCCTCGACCTCTCCGACGGAAAGACGGCTGCGCCTCTCTTACCTCCCGCTTCCCTCCTGCTGACCGCCGCCGCGCTTTGCAATGACGCTGTGCTAACCGAAGCAGACGACCAGCCCGCCTACGTGGGAGACCCGACGGAGGGGGCCCTGGTGGTTGCGGCGGCCCGGTTTGATCTCCGCAAGCCCGTACTCGAAAATTTCCTGCCCCGCGTAGCCGAAATTCCCTTTACCTCCGAGCGGAAGCGGATGACTACCATCCACCAGGTCCATGAGGAGTGCCGGACCATTCTCCCTCAGCTCTGCGAAAAGGAGCGGCCCCAGTACCTCTTTTTCACCAAGGGCGCCGTTGACGGCCTTCTCCAAATTTGCGAGCGGGTATGGGTCGACGGGAGAGCCGAGCCGCTGGGCGAGTGGCAGGAGTTGCTTTGCCGCGCCAACGAGCGCCTCTCCCGGGCAGGCTTACGGGTGCTCGCGGTCGCCTTCCGCCCTTTCGAGGCCCTCCCGGAAGCCGTGGCGGAAGAAGAAATCGAGCGTGACCTGATCTTTGCCGGGTTCGTGGGGATGATCGACCCGCCCCGGCCGGAAGCTAAGGAAGCAGTCGCCACCTGCCGCCGGGCCGGGATTGATCCCGTGATGATCACCGGCGACCACCCCTTAACCGCGCTCGCCATCGCCCGCGAACTCGGTATCGCCACCGAACGGCGCGTCTTGACCGGCCAGGAGTTAGAAACGTTGGCGGCGGAAGAATTAGAAAACCTGGTTGATGAAGTTTCCGTTTACGCCCGGGTCGCGCCCGAAGATAAGCTGAAAATCGTGGCGGCGCTGCAGAAAAAGGGGCATATCGTCGCGATGACTGGCGACGGGGTAAACGACGCCCCCGCTTTGAAAAAAGCCGACATCGGAGTAGCGATGGGGATAACCGGCACCGACGTGAGCAAAGAGGCCGCGGATATGGTGCTCTTAGACGACAATTTCGCCACCATCGTCGCCGCCGTCGAGGAAGGGCGGGTGATTTACGATAACGTGCGGAAATTCCTCAAGTACCTGATGACGACAAACTTAGGCGAGATCCTCGTCATCTTCGCTGGGATGCTGAGCGGCATGCCGGTGCCCCTCGCCCCGCTCCAGATTCTTTGGGTCAACCTGGTCACCGACGGCTTCCCCGCCCTCGCCCTTTCGGTTGAGCCCGCCGAGCCCGACGTGATGCGCCGGCCGCCGCCAAAGCCGCAGGAAAACATTTTCGCCGGCGGCTTAGGCACCCACATCCTCTGGGTCGGCGGACTGATGGCCGCGATCTGCCTTGGCACCGGCTACTGCCTCTGGCGCAGCGGCAACCCGGCGTGGCAGACGATCCTCTTCACCACCCTCGCCTTTGCCCAGCTCGCCCACGTCCTCGCCATCCGCACCGGCATAACATCTCTCTTTACCGCCGGGCTCCTTTCCAACCGGGCGGCCTGTGGCGCTGTGGTGCTCACGGTTGCCCTGCAACTCGCGGTCGTCTACACCCCGGTGCTGCAAACCGTCTTCCGCACCGTCGCCTTAGAGCCCGCGGAACTCCTCCTTTGCTTTGCGCTCGGCAGCCTCATCTTCTGGGCGGTCGAGATCGAGAAGTGGTTGACGCGGCGCCGCCTTTCCCGGCCAAGCCGGCAAACAGGACAAGTAGCGTACCGGGCAGGAAAGGAATGTAGTCCGGCAGCGCAAAAGCGGCAACCAGGCCGGTGACAAAGAGGAGAGCGGTGAGGCCGAGCGCCAGAACGCCCGCGGCCAGCACCGCCTCCCGCCGCCGGCGCCGGGAGCCGGCGAGGGCCGCACCAAAAAACAGGACATAAGCGCCGAGAGCGGGTATCTCCCAGGGAGAATGCACAAGGTGCGGGCAGGAAAACCGGTATGCCTCGTAAGCGCAGGCGACCAGGCCCATCAAGCCGCCGAGGGCCGCCAGCCACCAACTACGCAACTCCCGGTTCTGCATTTAAGGAACGGTTCTCCAGGAGGCATAAACCCCACTAAAGACAGAGAAATCATCAGCGAGCTCAATAGATACCTACCAACTTCAAGATCGTGGTGTACCCTTAGCATCGCCAGAAAATAAAACCAAAGGGAGCCGCTCCCCAAGGAGCCGATAAGACCAATCATCCGGCCGGCTGCTTTAAAGAATTTCACTTTCTCACTTCTGTCCGTCCTTCCCATCTTTCCGCTACCTCAATTTGGACAAAATTCGGGACATCCTCCCGTGATAATGGCTTAGGTGGTGTTCAGTTCCTATTGCCAAAATTCAAAAGACTCCCTCAAACTGGCCGATTTTGTCTTGACTCCGGGGGGTCATTACGAATAGACTTTGATGCTACTCGGTCCCGCGTGCTCGTCCGTAGCAGTTGGCGAAACTTCCGGAACCGTGATCAAATCGGCTTGTTTTTCCTTTGCTATTTCAGCTTTGCCCGCCGCAAGGTTTGCTATGACTTTCCCTTCGTAATTAGTAACTAAACCTTTTTCTTCCATAACAGTTTCAATTCTTGCCGCGACCTTCTCGGCCTCAGTCCCAAAGCCGTAACCAGACTCAACTAACACCTTAGTGGAGGGAACAGGAATTCCTACGATCTTCCAACCATCAGCTTCCTCAGTCTTCACAATAAGCCGGTGATTGATCCCGTTATACAGCCACTTTTTTTCCTCCCGGTTTACGTTAAATTTGATTGCGGCATAAAAGAAACGAGTCTTCTCCAAACTCAGGTCTCTCGTTACCAGAGCGCCAGTTGCCACGCCAACTTCTTTTTAGGTAGTTCTTTGATATTCACCAAGGTTGCGCTTTGTTCTTTAAACGTCTGGTTAGGGTTATCAGCGATAAATCGCTCCATAAGCTCCCGGTTTTCTTTGCTAAAACAGTTGATACATTCTTGAGGGTTCTGGTTGTTTATCGCCTGCACCATTCTAATTTATAACCGTAGAAGCTTCGCTGGAATTCTGATCCCCGGGTACAGGATTAGTGACTGTATATGCCAATGCTGGTGATAGAAACACCAGCATTAGCAACACTATTAACACGGCTAGCCACCGCGTGCCGAGCCTTTGTAACATGAAAAGCACCCCTTCTGAGATTTTTGACATGATACATCATCTATACCTGGAAATCAGCCAGGTTTCTTGCTTCAGCCACCTCCTCTCCCAAGAGACGGACAGCTTCTCACGGTATGGTATAATGTGGTTTGATTGTATTGTATTACATGCAAAAAAGCGTCAAGAGTTTGGAGAAATTTTTGGCAAGTTTTTAGGAGTTAGACTCTGCGGGCCACGGGCTGGCGAGAAGTTTTGATTAATCGCAGGAGAAAACTCATGCTCTCCATCAAGGCCGCATCTATAAACCTTCCGGCAGTCCGGCGACGAAATCCCGGATCAGATCGCGCACCCGGCGGAAAGCGGCCAGCACCTCCGCCGCCGCACCTTCCGCCTTGGCCGGGTCGGGGAAGCCTCGGTGGAGGACCCGCTTCGCCCGCGGCGGCAGCGGGCAGCTCTCCCGGGCGCCATCGCAGAGGGTATAACCACCAGGTCGAACTCAATCTCCCGCAGCTCGTCCACGTGCTTCGCCCGCTGCTCGCTGATATCGACCCCGGCCTCGGCCATCTGGCTCAGCAACATATTAAATGAGCACCCCCGCTGCCCTGTGAAGGACAAGGTAGAGCAGAACACCGCCTACTACCACCCACAAGGGGTCGAGATGCCTAAGACGCAAAAGACCCAAGACTGAGACCGCTACGATCCAGGCGGGAACGTTACCGAGCGCGTGGCGCCCTAAGCCCAAAACCACCAGTACCATCAGCCCCACGAAAGCCGCTACTAAGCCCTGCTCGCCTGCCCGCACCCAGGGGCTCGACCGGAGCCGCGCCTGCACCGGGACCGCGGTGAGCACCAAGAAAAGTGTGGGGGCAAAAACGCCGACCGTCGCCGCCACCGCCCCTAAAACACCCGCAACGCGATAGCCTATGAAAGTGGCGGTGATCACTACCAGGCCGGGAGTAACCTGCCCAAAGGCCACGCCGGCAGCAAAATCCTTCATTGTTACCCAGTGATAGAGGTCAACCTGGTAGGTTGCCGTAGGCGAAGCAAAGGTACGATACTATAAGCATCACCGCGAAAGGAGGCAGCAAAAGCCCGCTAAAGGCGGCCACCGCCCCCGCCGCCCCCCGTAACCGGTTTCCCGCCCATACGGCAAGGGAAACAAACGTGGCTCCCGGTAGCACCTGCGCCAGCGCCAGACCCTGCAGCAGTTCCTCCTCCCGCAGCCAGCGGTATCTCTTGATAACCTGGCGCTTCATCTCCGCCAGCATCGCCGGTCCGAA
>NZ_JBRAIN010000083.1:0-7725 GCF_052743955.1 Thermodesulfitimonas sp. | reverse complement strand
GGGTACCGAAAGGAAAGGGCTTCGCGGTCCGTTACGTCCGAATTACCAGAAACAGGTGAGTTAGGCGGTTGCTTTAAAAAGGGGTCATAGCTTTGGTGTTGATAAGGAGAAGGGGTGGAGAAGACGGGAAGGTTGAAGCGTTGGTACCGGCAGCTTACGCTACCGCGGGCGGGCCTTGCCGGGGTGGATATCGGGACACGGGAGATCAGGGTGGCACAGGTGAAACTGGTCGGTGCGGTGCCGGAGGTGGTCGCCATCGGGCGTTTCCCCACGCCACCCGGCGTTTTTACGAACGGCATCCGCTCGGAGCAATTAGCGTTGGCCCTCAAGCAGGCGGTGCAGAGCGCCGGGACTCAAATTAAGGATGTGGTAACGGCCATCGCCGGCAACAAGGTGATCATGCGCCACATTCGCCTGCCGGTGATGCCGGAGAAAGAGGTGGAGGCAGCGATCCGCTGGGAGGCCGAGCGGCACATTCCCGTGCCTGTGGAAGGGTTGGTTTTGCGCCACGTTGTCCTGGGAGAAGTCGCGGGGGAAGAGGCGCGCCAACTCCACGTTCTGCTTGTCGGGGCGCCGCTGAAGACGGTGCACGATTACTACAATCTCTTCCAGGAGGCGGGGTTGCGGTTGGTCGCGGTTGATCTGCAGGCCTTCGCTCTCTGGCGGGTTTTCGCCGGCAGTCACAAGATGCCGCCTTCCGGAACCGTGGCGGTAATGAATATCGGGGCTACGGCCACGCAGTTTGTGGTAATGCGGGAGGGGCGGATTGAGCTGATCCGGAACATTATGGTGGGCGGGGACGCCGTGACCGAAACCCTGGCTAACACTTACGGCATAGACTTTACGGTGGCGCAGCGGATGAAGGAAGAGGAAGGGGAAATCCTGGTGGCGCTCGAAGAGGTAGCCGCGACGGCTGAGCCCGCAAAGGTGCAGATCGATTTCGCCATTCGGGCGGGGATGGGCGATCTGGTGCGGCAAATCAGGTACAGCCTACGTTATTACCAGTCCCAAAACCGGGAAGCGCCGGTCGACCGGATCATCCTTTGTGGGGGAGGCGCCAAGCTGAAAGGAATAGCGCCTTTTCTCACCGAAGAACTCGGGGTGCCAACAGATATGGGGCTTCCCGGCGTGCGGGTTCAAACCGGAAAACCGGGCGAGGGCTACGATCCGAGCTTGGCGGTGGCGATCGGGCTTGCGTTGCGGGAGGTGGTGGGTTGATGTACAGGGTCAACCTTCTGCCACCGGAATTGGTCGCTACCGAGCCGGGTGCATACAGGCGGTCACCCCTATATAATCTGCTTATCTTTTGTATCGGGGGGCTTTGCCTCCTCTACGTTGCTTTCCTCCTCTATCTTTTCTTCAGCCAACTGCAGGTGCAGCAAAAACAAAAGGCGTTAGCGGCGCTTGAACCCCAAATCCGGCAGGTGGAAACTCTCCAGCGGCAAAGCCAGACGCTGAAGAACCGCGCCCTAGTCTGGGAAGACATCCTGAAGGAGCGGCGCGAGTACTACCCGCTCCTGGTCGACCTGCAGCGGGTGCTGCCGGTTGATATGTGGGTTACGCGGGTTGAGCTCACTAGAACTGAGCCCCAGGCTGCCGGGGGGCCGCCAGCGGCTGCGGCGCAGCCCCAGGCCTCGGGAGGTACGCCACCAGCGGCTCCTGTTCGGCCGGCGGTACCGCCGGCGCCGAACAGGTTAGTAATCGAGGGCGGGACCCGCTCCTTTTCTTCGGTCGGCGTCTACATCAACAATCTTTGCCGGTTGCCCTACTTTCAAAAGGTGACTTTGCGGGAAGTAACCACAGCGGGGCAGGATTATGCCACCATCTTCACTATCGAGGCGGTTCTAGGAGGAAAGTAGATTGACCTGGGAAAAACTCAGCCAGCGGGAAAAGGTGCTCTTAGTGCTCTTAGGAACAATCATCGTCTTGTACTTATTCGGTACGTTTCTGCTCGGCCCTCAGCTTGCGGCTTTTAGGGAGGTGCGGGAGCAGCTCCGGATAGCGACGGCCCGCCTGGAAAAAGGGCGGAACATCGCCGCCTCTTACAGCCAGGAAAAGGAGGCGCTACGCGCGGCGGCAGAGCGTTTGGCGCCCTTAGCGTCGCGGTTCGATATCGACCTGGGAGACGGTGCGGTTCTGGTGGATATCGGGCTGGAGGCGGCACGGCAGGGCGTGGCGGTGACCCTGGTCCGTCCCGGGGTGGTAGGGCAGCAGGAGCACTACTTTGAATTGCCCATCGAGTTTGCGGTACAGGGGGATTACCGGCGGGTACTTAACTTTATCCGGAAGGTGGAGAACCTGGCGAGCCTGTCCGAACTGAGACAGATAGAGATCAAGGCGCTGGTTTTAGCCGAGAACCCGGGGGCCTCGCCCGCGGCAGCGGACGGGCGCGTGCGGGCGACCTTCACGCTGGTTCTCTACGCTGCACCGACGCCCGAGAATAAGCTCCGCCTCGAGACGGTGTCCAAGTGGGTACTAGGACGAGACAACCCGTACCAGGCGGCGGGAACGCGGGTGCCTTATCCCGGGGTTTAGAGCGGGAGCCGGTTTTAGAGCAGGTCCGGCCGGCGGGAAGCCGGCTTTTTTGTATACGCCCGGCATCACGTTACCGGGGATTATTCTTTTAGGGGCGGCGGGTTAAAATGGGGGAAAGGAAAATGGGGAAAGATAGAGTAAAAAGATAGCAGTTTAACGTGAGGGTGGCCGAGGGTAGCGGGTGACATTTAGTATGGCCGCGTTTTAGATGTTTAGGGGGTAAGATACTTGTTGAACCGGGACGTAATAGAAGAGGTGCTGGATAGGGCTCTGGCCCGGGGCGGTAGTTTTGCCGATCTTTTTATCGAGGAGCGGCGGAGCACGCTTATTACCCTTGAAGACAGCCGGGTTGAGCGGGTGCAGCTGGGGCGCGATTGCGGTGCGGGCGTACGGGTGCTCGCGGGAGAAAGCACCGCCTACGCCTACACGAACGACTTGAGTCGCGAAGGGCTGCTCCAGGCGGCGGAAACGGCAGCGCGGGCGCTGCGCCTCGGGCGGGAGGCGGTGGTGCGGGCGCTGCGGCCGGAAGTCGCGCCTGCAACGGACGAGGAAGTGGCGCTGGAGGAAAAGGTGGCGGCAGTAACCGCGGCGGATAAAGCGGCGCGGGCGGTTGGCGGGGCGGTGCGGCAGGTGCTGGTCGGTTACGGCGACGTGGCGCAGCGGGTCACGGTGGCGAACAGCGAGGGTGTCTTTGTTGAGGAGGAGCGGCACCGCCTGCGCTTTACGGTCAACGTCGTGGCGGCCGAGGGAGGCGTGATCCAGACGGGTTTCGAGGCGGTGGGGAGCACGGCGCCCTTCGCAGCAACCTTTAAGGAGCGGTCGCCGGAGGAGGTGGCCCAGGTGGCGGCCCAGAGGGCGGTGGCGCTGGTTCAGGCGCCGCCGGCACCGGCGGGCAGGATGACTGTGGTTTTGGCGGGGGAGGCCGGGGGCACGATGGTCCACGAGGCGTGCGGCCACGGGTTAGAGGCCGATTTAGTGCAAAAGGGGCTCTCGGTTTACGGCGGCAAGAAGGGGAATTTGGTGGCCGGGGAGGCGGTGACGGTGATTGATGATGCCACCCTTCCCGGGAAATACGGTTCGTACCGGTTCGATGACGAAGGGGTAAAGGCGCGACCGGTGGTGTTGATCGAAAACGGTTACTTGAAGGATTATCTTTACGACCGGCGGACTAGCGGTCGGGACGGACGGGAGTCTAATGGCCACGGGCGGCGCGAATCCTACCAGCATAAGCCCATTCCGCGGATGGCTAACACCTACATTAAGCCCGGGAAGACGCCGCCCGAGGCGATTATCCGGGAAGCAAAGAAGGGCTTTCTGGTAAAGAAAATGGGTGGCGGTCAGGTAAACACCACCAACGGGGACTTTGTCTTTGAGGTGGCTGAGGGCTACCTTATTGAGGATGGCGACGTAGGGCCATTGGTCCGGGGCGCCACGCTTACCGGTAACGGCCCGGAGGTGCTAAAAAAAGTGGCCCTCGTAGGGCGCGACCTGGGCTTCACCGTGGGCACCTGCGGCAAGGACGGCCAGGGAGTACCGGTGAGTGACGCGCAGCCCACCCTCCTGGTGCCGGAGTTAATCATCGGCGGGACCGGGAAATAAAAGCTTGAGGGATGGACCTTTTAAACTTAACGTTTAAGCGGTACGGAGGCGATGGTGTTGCCGGAAGAGCTTCTAGAGGTTACAGCGGCGGTAGTGACGGCGGCGATGCGGCGGGGTGCCGACGCTGCGGAGGCTTACGTGAGCGCGGGGCGGGAGCTCACCGTTGAGGTGCGCCACGGGCAGATCGAGACGCTGAAGCAGGCCGAGGAGAAAGGGATCGGGGTCCGGGTGCTCCGGGGGGATCAGGTTGGTTTCGCTTTCGGCACCGAACTTTCGCGGGGGGCGGTAGTGGACGTGGTGGAGCGGGCGTTAGCGGCGGCGCTTTACACCGGCGCGGACGCGTACCAGCGCCTGCCGGAACCAGGTGGGCCTTACCCGGAGCAGGATCTGTACGATGCGGCCATCGACGGGGCGACGCTCGAGGAAAAGATTGGGCTCGCCCGGCGGATGGAAGAGGCGGCGCTGGCTTTTGACGGGCGGGTGAAGGTGATTGAGAGCTCGACCTATCAGGAGGGAAGCGGCACGGTTGCCATCGTCAATTCCCGCGGTGTCGCGGCCGCTTACCGGAGCGCCGCCTGCGGGCTCTATATCAGCCTGGCGGCGGAGCAGGACGGACAGAGTGAGACCGGCTACGCCCTCTGGTTCGGGAGGCGCTTCGGAGAGCTCAACCCCGAAGGGCTGGGGCGGGAGGCTGCGGCGCGCGCGGTGCGGCTTTTAGGGGCTAAGGGCGCCGCAACCTGTAGCGTGCCGGTGGTTTTCGACCCTTACGTAGCGGTGGATATTATTGGTCTTTTAGGCCCGGCGCTGACGGCAGAGGCGGTGCAGCGCGGGCGTTCCCTTTTTGCGGGTAAAGTGGGGCAACAGGTGGCGGCGACCGGGGTAAATCTGGTTGACGACGGGACCTATCCTGGCGGCCTGCGGACGGCGCCTTGCGACGGCGAGGGGGTTCCAACCCGGCGTACGGTGCTGGTGAAGGAAGGTGTTCTTCAGGGCTATCTTTACGACAGCTATACGGCGGCCAAGGAAGGGCGCGCCTCGACGGGGAACGCGGTCCGGGGCTCCTTCCGCTCTATGCCGGCGGTGGGCACGACGAATTTTTACTTGGAGCCGGGCACTTCCTCCCCCGAAGAACTGATTGCCGGCATCCCGGAGGGGCTTTACGTGATGGAAGTGATGGGGATGCACACTGCGAACCCGATATCGGGTGATTTTTCGGTCGGAGCGGCGGGAATGTGGATTAAGGACGGCGCGTTCGCCTACCCGGTGCGCGGGCTGGTTATCGCCGGCAACATGCTGGAGCTGTTAAGACAGGTGGATGGGGTCGGGTCGGACCTCCGCTTTTTCGGCGGCCGGGGCGCGCCGACCTTCCGCGTGGCGGCACTGCGCGTAAGCGGGAAGTAAATGGTTCGCTCTGCGCCGCGTTTTTATTAAGTGGGGCGGGATGGAGGTTGAAGAAGTGACGAAGGTGCTGGTTCTGCACGGGCCGAATTTGAATCTGCTTGGGCGACGGGAGCCGGAGGTCTACGGGCGCGTGACGCTTGCGGCGATTGACGCGCGGCTTAAGGCGCTCGGGGCGGAGCTCCAGGTGGCGGTGGAAACTTTCCAGTCGAACCACGAAGGAGAGTTGATTGACAAACTGCAGCAGACGGATGCGAGTGCGGTGGTAATCAACCCGGGAGCGCTGACGCACTACAGCATCGCTTTGCGGGACGCGATTGCGGCCGTGGGGGTGCCGACGGTGGAGGTGCATCTTTCAAACATTTACCGGCGGGAGGAGTTCCGCCACCACTCGGTGATTGCACCGGTTGCCGCCGGGCAGATCAGCGGCTTCGGGGCCGAAAGCTACCTTTTAGGTTTGCGGGCGGCGGTTGCCCTGATTAAAAAGGAGGCTTGATTTTCTGGCGGCGGGCTTTGTTACGGGGCGTCTGGCGCGGTTGCGCGAAAAATTCGCGGCGGCTGGCGTGCAAGGGATTTTAGTCACCAGCCGCGAAAATCTTTTTTATTTGAGCGGGTTTAGTGGCTCTGCCGGGATTCTGCTGGTCGACACGGAAAAAGAGGTTATCCTCACCGACGGCCGCTACGTGGAACAGGCCAAGCGCGAGTGCCCCGATTTTGCGGTGGCGGAAGCGAAGCGGCCGTGGCCGGACGGAGTGGCGGCGCTGGTTCAAGAAAGCGGCCTGCGGCGTCTGGGGCTGGAGGCGACAAACGTCACTTATGACCGGTGGGCGAAGCTGACTGGGGCGCTTGCGGGCGTAGAGCTGGTGCCGCTTGCGGGGCTGGTGGAGGAGCTCCGGATGGTGAAAGAGCCGGCGGAGATAGCGCTGGTTCGGGAAGCGGTCCGTCTTGTGGATGAGCTGTTCACCCGGTGCCTGGCGGCGCTACGGCCCGGGGTGCGGGAACGCGACTGGGCGCTGGAGCTCGAGTTTGCGCTGCGGCGGGCCGGCGCGGCGCGGGCGGCCTTTGAGTTTATAGTTGCTTCGGGGTGGCGCGCGGCGCTGCCGCACGGGGTGGCTTCGGAAAAGGAGATTGCCTCCGGGGAACTGGTGGTCATCGATTGCGGGGCGGTCGTTGGCGGCTACCACTCGGATTTCACCCGGACCGTGGCGGTAAAGGTGGCTTCTTCCTGGCAGCGGGAAGTCTACCGTGCGGTTCTGACCGCGCAGCAGGCGGCCATCGCTACTATCAGACCCGGTGTTCCCGCCGGAGAGATTGACCGGGTGGCGCGGTCGGTGCTGACGACGTACGGTTACGGCGAGTTCTTCACCCACAGCACTGGCCACGGCCTGGGCTTGGCGATCCACGAGGAGCCGCGCCTCGCTGAGGGCGTGGAAACACTCTTGGCGCCGGGGATGGTGGTAACGGTCGAACCCGGCGTTTACCTGCCGGGGCAGGGCGGCGTCCGCATCGAGGATGTGGTGGTGGTGACCTCCGAGGGCGCCGAGGTGTTGACGGCAACTCCGAAGGAGGAGTTATTAGTAATAAGGTAAAAGATTTTCCAGGAGGGGAGAATTTGATTTCCACCAACGATTTTCGCACGGGTCTGACGATTGAACTCAACGGCGACATCTACCAGGTGATCGAATTCCTGCACGTGAAACCCGGGAAGGGTTCACCTTTTGTCCGCTCGAAGCTCCGGAACCTGCGTACGGGGGCGGTGATCGAGCGAACCTTCAACGCGGGAGAAAAGGTGCCGCGGGCGCACTTAGAGCGGCGGCCCTCGCAGTACCTCTATAACGACGGGAGCAGCTATTACTTTATGGACATGGAAAACTTCGAGCAGCTCGCTCTCGGAAAGGCTGAACTCGGCGATGCAGTCAACTACTTGAAAGAAAACATGGAGTTATTCGTGCTCGACTATCAAGGGAAGGTGCTCGGTGTAGAGCTTCCCAACACGGTGGAGCTCCAGGTGGTGGAGACAACGCCGGGCATTAGAGGGGATACGGCCACCGGCGGGTCGAAGCCGGCAAAGCTCGAAACCGGGCTGGTGGTACAGGTGCCGCTTTTTGTCGAGGAGGGCGACGTTATTCAGGTGGATACCCGCACGGGCGAGTACCTGAAGCGGGTGTAAGATTAATATCCCCTGGAGGGTTA
>NZ_JBRAIN010000082.1:0-7749 GCF_052743955.1 Thermodesulfitimonas sp. | reverse complement strand
AAATAATTTTCAGCAACATTCCGCTTACCATACCTTAGCGCCCACTGCACCAAGTTTATCTCCCAGCGTCTCAAGGCGGGCAGGATACCGGTGGTTGGCCTACGGCCGGGTGGACGACCCCGCTCTCTTCCTGAAGGCACTGGGCAAGGGCGGCGAGGGGCTACAAAAGCTGATGCCGACGGCTGACTTTTTCCCGGCCATCTCCTACTGGGGCGGCTCTACATCAGCAAGGAGGCCCTTCTCCTCTACGGCGGCGACTTCAAAACGGTGGCCGTGTATAAAGAAACGATGGGCGGGCAGCCGAACCCGCTGGAGGCGATCGAGACGGTGATGCACTTTTCGGATTATGAATACGGCGAAGGGATAACGGTGGTCTTGCCGCCGGAGGCAGCGAACGCGCCGGAGGTCACGCTGCCGCCGGCGAAGGAAGGAAACGCCTCGGAGCAAAAGTAAGGTGAACGAAAATGTAGAAAGGGAGACTTAGCTCCCGCCCCTCATAGTACCGTGCCGTTTGGTACACGGCGTTTCACAAGATTGAGCGAAGTTTCCGGTAACGTTCGATTAAACTTAAGAAGCCCCTGGTCGTGCCAATAGGCAGGGCCAAGGGCTTCTTTATTTTGTCCCTATCTTCTACCTGGGGTTCGTAGTCCCCGGGCCGTAGTGCGCCCGGCAGGAAATTTGCCCGGGCGTGCCGAATCTTTTCCTAAAGATGCTCGGCGGGTGGCACTGACGTGTCTTACAAAAGCTTCATAGCGGCGGCAACTCGGCTCCTCGGCCCGGACTGGGTCCTCACCGACCCTGACCTGGTAGCCTGTTACGCCCGTGACGCTTCCGTGGCGGCAGGTACCCCGCAGGCGGTACTCCTCCCCGCCTCCACCGCCGAAGTGGCCGCCGTGATGAAGGCAGCCGGCCAAGTCGGTGTCCCGGTTACCCCGCGCGGCGCGGGAACGGGACTCGCCGGTGGTGCCGTAGCCACCCAAGGAGTTGTCCTGGCGCTTACCTGCCTCCGCGCGCTCGCCGTTTACCCGAAAGACCGCGTGGCCGTCGTAGGCGCCGGCGTTACCACCGGTGAAGTGCACACCGCCGCGGCAGCGGCTGGCCTCTTCTACCCGCCCGACCCTTCGAGCGCTTCTGTCGCCACCATCGGCGGTAATGTCGCGACCAATGCTGGCGGGCCCCACGGCTTTAAGTCCGGCGTTACCCGGGATTACGTCCTGGGGCTGGAGGCGGTCCTCGCCGACGGCACCATAATCCAGACCGGCGGCCGGACACTTAAAAACGCCACCGGGTACGACCTCACCGGTCTTCTTTGCGGGTCCGAAGGGACGCTCGCCATCATTACCGGCGCCGTCCTCCGGCTCATCCCCCTTCCCGAAGCAGCGGCGGGCTTGGTGGCCACGTTTGCCTAACTTGAGGCCGCTGCTCAAGGGGTGATCGCGGTTACGGGTGCAGGTATCGTTCCGGCGGCGCTGGAGATTATCGACCAAACGGCGCTCAGCTGCACTACACTCGCTCCCTGGGACGAACTACCAGCGGCTGTACTTTGGATCGAGATCGACGGGCCCGTGGAAACCGTTTCCCGACAGGTAGAAAAAGCGGCCACGCTCTGCCGGCAGGCTGGCGCATTCGCAACCTGGGCGGCGGCAGGAAAGCAACGCGAGGAGTTTTATCGGTTGCGGCGCAACGTTTCGGGAGCATTAGTGCGCCGCAACCCAGCGAAAATTGGCGAGGATGTGGTGGTTCCGGTAAGCCGAGTGCCGGATTTTATCCGCAGCGTCGCACGAATCGGTGCGGAAACCGGTATAGCAAATTGCCGTTTTTGGGCACGCCGCCGACGGCAACCTCCACCCGAACATCCTCTTCGACCCGCAGGAAACCGACCCCGCCCGGGTTGAGGCCGCAATAAGCGCAATCTTCCGGGAAGCGCTCGCCTGCGGCGGAACCCTCTCGGGCGAACACGGCGTCGGCGTCCTTAAGGCGCCCTATTTTGAGGCCGCCGTAGGGCCGGAGAGTGCGAATATAATGCGCGGGATCAAGGCGGTCTTCGACCCGCACGGCCTCCTCAATCCCGGCAAGATCTGGCCGGCGAAAGGTACCCAATAATGGTAACTCCGAACCCCTTCTGGCAGAAATCTGACCCTTACCGCTGTAGCCGCTGCGGCTTTTGCCTTGCCGTCTGTCCGACTTACCGCCTCACCCCGCGCGAACCAGATTCGCCCCGGGGTCGTCTGGTCCTCCTCAGGAGGGAGCCGCTTTCCCCGGTCGCCGGCGCCTACCTAGACCGCTGCCTAGGCTGCCGGGCCTGCGAGGCTGCCTGTCCCGCGGGCACCAGCCCCGCCCGTGCGGTCCAAGCGCGCGCCACTTTGTCCTCTCCTTCGTCCACCGGCTGCCTCATGGCGGGCCTGCTCCGCTTTGCCGCCCGCACAATCATCCCCGCACCGGGGCGCCTGGGGCTCGCGCTGCGGCTGCTCCACCTCCTGGACCGGACGTTCTTGCAGCTCCTTAAACTTTTTCCCGGCCAGCCTTCTAAAACCCTCGCCCTCTTGGCCGCCCTTTTAACCCCCTTCCCTCCCCGGCGGGCACCCCGGCGAACATCTCTTCTGCCCGCCCGTACAGCGGAAAAATGGCGGGTAGCCTTTTTCACCGGCTGTATTATGGAGAGCGCGCTCCGGACAGTTAACGACGCCGCCATCGAGCTGCGCCGCCAAGTCGGCTGCACGGTCGTCATCCCCCCGGCCCAGACCTGCTGCGGCGCTCTTCCCTATCACCTGGGGGATAAAAACACCGCCGCCAAGCTCGCCCGGCAGAACCTGGACGCCTTCGCGGCGGTAGAGCCTTATGATTTCGTCGTTGTTACGGCGGCTGCCTGTGCCGTTCACCTCCGGGAGTACCCGGAACTTTTCCCCGAAGCTTCCCCGGCGCGCACCGCGGCCCGATCCTTTGCCGCCCGGGTCCGCGAGTTGGCCGAATTCTTGCGGGAGACTGCCCCACCTCTCCTGCCGGTCGCGCCGGGAAAGGTGGCCTGCCACGAGTCCTGCCTGCTACGAAACACAACGCGCGCCAGCGTACTGCCGGCGGTTCTCTCCCGTCTGCCTGGCGTGGAAATATTACCCGCGCCGCACCTCGGCTGCTGCGGCAGTGCCGGCATCTACCTCTTACGCCACCCCGACGTGGCCCTGGCCCTGCTCGACGCCGAGGTTGTCGCGCTTGCCCAGACGGGCGCCGCCACGGTGGTCACCGACAACCCCGGTTGCCTTCTCTTCCTCCGCTACGGCCTGGAGCGCCACAACCTCACCGGAAAAATCGCGGTCCAGCACCTCGCCACGTTTCTCCACGTGGACCGGCAAAATAGACAATAAAAAAAGCCGCATCGCGCGGCTTATTAATCAGTTCTTAGGAGCGTTCTCAATCTCCACTACAATTGAGTTTTTCTCCTCCTCCAGCTCTTCCGGAAGCTCCTCTTCGGAAGGTAGCAACCGGTACTCGACCTCCTCGCCCTCGATCCAGGTGACCAGATACATTCTACCTTACCTCCTCTCCGCTCACGGCGGCGCATTTTGTATACAATATCCTATACACATTATAACCAAACAGCCCGCGCCGCCGCAAGAGGCTTGTGAAAGATTTTTCTTATTTAGGGTATTCTTACGCAGTACGGCTAAACTTTAGCCCCCTATCTTTTGACGCCAAGGCGGCGCAGCATCACCTCACTAGCCCGCTTCTCAAAGGAATCGTCGAGCGGCGCGAGGTACCTGTCAAGGCCGCGTCGTCTAAGCGCTAAGCGTAGGAGGTGGTCGCAAAGAGCCGGATTTTTGGGAAGGAGAGGACCGTGGAGATAAGAGCAGAAAACGTTTTTGTAGCGGGCGCCTTCCCAGCCGTCACGCCCGTTATTGCCGTAACCCCGGAGCACCCGGCCGAGGGGTTTTACCGCCCCGAGGAAGGTCTGTCCCGAATGGTTTTCGAAACCGCAGGCCCGGATCTTTCTCCCTTCCAGTTCGATTTCGATCGCGATATTGCCGATCAAGCGTTTTCGCCCCGCCTGGGTGTAAAAGTCGAGGATGCCGAGGCCCGGTATTTCCGTCCCGTCGAGCGTCCGGTAGAACCGCCCGAGCAGCTGGTAGCCACCGCAAATGGCAAGTACCACCAGCCCCGCCTCGATCGCGGTCCCGAGAGCCGCAGCGCGCCGCCGGAGGTCGGCAGCGATAAGGCTCTGCTCGCGGTCCGAACCGCCACCTAAAAAAAGAAAATCGACCTCCCGGAAATCGACCGGTTCCCCAAGTCGCACCCCCAGCACCCGCACCGGAATATTACGCCACCGGGCCCGTTGCGTAAAGGCGATGATGTTCCCCCGGTCCCCGTAAAGATTAAGAAGATCGGGGTACAGATGGCAGACTGTTAGCACCGTTAACCTCCGTAGCAAGACGCCGCAGGATCTTCTCGACCGGCCAGAGAGCCGTATAGGTCGCCAACAGGTAAACAATGCTCCCGTAGCCCTCTAACGCCCGCCGCACACCGGCGGCAAAGTGGCTGCAGGTTTCGATCTTCTGGACCGCGATGCCCGCGTACTTGAGTCGCAGCGCCATCTCCTCCGCCCGTCTCCCCGCGCAGACAAAACGGAGGATTTCCTTCCGGTTTTCGAGCCGCTCGAAATCAACGTCCCAAATCCAGGAGATGTCCCGCCCGTCCGCATCGTTATCGTTCAGCGCAATGAAAACATCCTTCGGCTCGGGACTGGCCGTAAGGAGGTTGAGGCTCTCGTTGAAACCGGCAGGATTTTTTACCAGGTTGAGATAAACTGGCCGCCCTTTATAAACGAACTCCTGGAGTCGCCCGGTTGCAGGCACATACCGGTGGAGGCTTGCCGCCACCTTTTCCGGCGCGATGCCAAGCCATAGCCCCACCCCAAAAACGGCAAGGGCGTTATAAACGTTATAGAAACCGGGTGTTGGTAGGGTAAGCGTGAGCACCTCGTCCCGCACCCGGACCACCGAGCGCGTTACCCCGTTCAGCGTCTGGACGCTGAGCGCCTCTACCTGGGCCCGTGGCCGGGCAAAGCCGCAACCAGAACAGCGGTAGGCGCCGAGCTGGCTATAATGGTAGTAGTCATAGGTAAACTCCTGCCCGCAGTAAGGGCAGAACCGCGCCTCCCTGGTGGTTCCCTGTGCCTCCTCCCCCCGCGTGGGAGCCCCCAGCCCGAAAAAGAGCACCTCGCGGCCCGTATCGGCGAGCATGGTGACCAACGGGTCGTCGGCATTAAGGACTAATTTCGTGGCGGGCAGCTTCGCCACCGTACTTCTGATAAAGGAAACAGTCTTGTCGAGTTCGCCGTAACGGTCAAGCTGGTCGCGGAAAAAGTTAGTAACCACCACAAGCCGCGGCCGAACAACTTCGGCCACCCGCGGGAAGGCCGCCTCATCCACTTCCAGAACTGCCCAGTCATAACCCACCCGCCCGCCGATGCTGCTGGCCCGGATGAAAGCGGTCGTAACCCCCGTTACGAGGTTAGCGCCTTCTCTATTCGCCACCACTCGCGCGCCTTCCGCCTCGAGCACCCGCGCCAGCATGTTGTTGGTCGTCGTTTTACCGTTGGTCCCAGTCACCATCACGGCCCCACACCGCGCCTGGCGGGCAAACGCGCCTAGCATTTCGGGGTAAAGGCGCAACGCTACAAGGCCCGGTAGGGACGAGCCCCGCCCACCACCGATCCGGCTTAAATGGTAAGCGCCTTTACCTATTAAAATCGCTGTCCATAACCGCAAGCGCATCGGCTGCCTCCGCTAAAATCATAATTAACCGGACTAAATTATATCCCTTTAACCCTAAAAATCAACGGCTCGCTTCCCCTTTTCTCCTCCCAGAACTTCTCCTTTTCCGATCCGAGCTATTAAATCCGGCAGGGGCGGCAATTTGCCGGAAGTGCAAGCGGCTGGTCCTTCCGGGAGCCTGTCCGGTACACCGTCAGGCCCTTAAGCCCCAAAGCGTGGGCTGTACGGAAGATCTCCGCCACGTCCGCCCGCGTAGCCGTCTCCGGCAGGTTAATCGTTTTGCTCACCGCGTTATCAGTGGATTGCTGGAAGGCCGCCTGCATCCGTAAATGCCACTCTGGCGCTATCTCTAAGGCGGTTTTGAAGACGGCCCGCGCCTCAGGCGGTAGCGCCGCCACCTCCTTTAGGGTCCCATCGCGGTAAACCTTATTTAGGACCGCCTCCCGCTGCATCTCCGGAAAGTTCGCCGCAAGGTAAGCGAGAAAAGGTTTGTTAACCACCAGCAATTTCCGCCGGTCAAAAACGGTCCGGGTGTAACTGAGCGCAAAAACCGGCTCGATACCGGAGCTGACCCCCGCGATCCCGCTAATCGACCCCGTAGGCGCGATCGTCGTCAGGGTGGCGTTGCGCAAGGGCAGATCCGGATAGTAGACGGATTTATCCCAGGCCGGAAAGGTTCCCCGTTCGGAGGCCAGTTGCCGGGAAGCCGCCCTCGCTTCCGCCCGGATGAAACCCATTAGCTCAGCGGCAAGCTGCAACGCCGCTTCGGAATCGTAAGGGATACGCAACAGGAAGAGTAAGTCGGCCCAACCCATCACCCCGAGGCCCACCTTGCGCGTTCTGCGCGTTGCTACCGCTATCGCCGGTACCGGAAAGCTATTCACTTCCACTACGTCGTCAAGAAAGCGTACCGCATCGTGCACCACGGCGCGGAGCTTTTCCCAGTCAACGCTTTGCCCCTTAACCATCTGCGCCAGGTTGATGGAACCAAGGTTGCAGGACTCGTAAGGCAAAAGCGGTTGCTCTCCGCACGGATTGGTCGCTTCGATCCGGCCCAAGGCCGGCGTCGGGTTGGCCCGGTTGACCGCGTCGAGGAAGAGGAGCCCGGGCTCCCCGGTAGCGTGGGCGTGTGCGACGATATGGTCGAAGATCTCCCGGGCCGGGACCGAGCGGTAAACCCGCCCTCCGAAGCGGAGCGGGAAATCTTTGCCCGCAGCACAGGCCGCAAAGAATTCCTCGGTCACCGCCACCGAGATATTGAAGTTCCGCATTTCCCCTTCTTTTTCTTTGCAGGCAACGAACTCGAAAATGTCGGGGTGGTTGACCCGTAAGATGCCCATGTTGGCCCCCCGGCGCACCCCGCCCTGCTTTACCTCCTCGGTGGCCGCGTTAAAGATGCGCATGAAGCTCACCGGCCCAGAAGCTACCCCGCCGGTTGATTGGACCGGATCCCCTTTGGGCCGGAGCCGGGAAAAGTCAAAACCGGTGCCCCCGCCGCTCTTGTGGATAAGCGCCGTCTGTTTGAGGGTCTCGAAGATCGCCTCAATGCTGTCCTCAACCGGTAGGACAAAGCAAGCAGCAAGCTGTCCCCCCTGCCGCCCAGCGTTAATTAACGTCGGGCTGTTAGGCAGAAAGTCGAGCGCCGCCATTAGCGCAAAAAAGCGCTCCGCCCATGCCGCAACCGTTTTGGGATTCGCCCCGAAGTGAGCCTCCGCTGCGGCTACCGCCCGGGCCACCCGCCAAAACATCTCTTCTGGAGTTTCGGTTACCCGACCCGCCGCGTCACGCCATAGATAGCGCCCCCCGAGAATTACCTGCTGGTTCAAATCAAGCTCTTTCATCGCCACCACGCATCTACGTAAATTTCTGCCCGAAGCGTTTGCCCGTCAGGCGAGGTCTCTGAAAAACCAGCTTAAAAAATAACCTATCATTCCTAAAGGGATACCCACAAAATGGAACAATTTACATGGCACTACAAATTAAA
>NZ_JBRAIN010000081.1:0-7846 GCF_052743955.1 Thermodesulfitimonas sp. | reverse complement strand
TTTTGCCCTGGCGCTGGCCAAAGCCAGGGGCGGTGTTTTGCTTACCGGTGACAGGTACCTGCGGAAAGCTGCAGAACAAGAGAAGGTGCCCGTGCACGGGACGCTCTGGATACTGGACGAATTAATCCGGCGCCACGCTACCACGCCACCGGAAGCGGCCCAAGCGCTGAAAAAGATGCGGGCGAAGAGGCGTCGCCTGCCCCGCGCCGAGTGCGAACGCCGGCTGAAAAAATGGGGAAGAAAAGACGGCTGACGCTGCAAGGGCTGCGGCAGGAAAAATGGCGGCAATTAGCGAATAAAGCAAAACGGCAGTTATGGCAGTACGCGCCTTTAAGATTTGAACCTCTAAAAACGGCTGTTTACGGGAACCTCTGGTTTATCTGGCGGGAAAGGGTTATGGCGAAAAAGAAAAGCGCGGTAAAAAACGGCAACGGTGACCTCGAATTCGCCGACCGGCTCTGGTCGGCGGCGAACCGGCTGCGGGGCACAGTAGAGGCGGCGGAATACAAGCATATCGTTCTCGGGCTGCTCTTTCTGAAATACCTCTCGGACGCCTTTGAAAACCGGCACCGGTTCCTGACGCGCGCCGTTACCGACCCGGCCAATACGGAATACTACGTCAAAGAGGCGCCGGCGGAATATATCGCCTCCGTTGCCGAGGACAAGGACGAGTACCTCGCCGCCAACGTCTTCTGGATTCCGCCTCAGGCCCGCTGGTCCTACCTTTTGGCGAACGCGCACCAGCCACACCTCGGCCGGCTGATTGACGAGGCGATGGCCGCCATCGAGAAGGAGAACCCGAAGCAACTGCGCGGCGTGCTTCCGAAGATCTACGCCCGTTCCTCCCTTCCCGCGCAGACCTTGGGGGAACTTTTGAACCTCTTTTCGGCAATTGACCTGGCCAACGGCGATGCCGTGGCGCGGGATGTTCTCGGCCGGACCTACGAATATTTCATCAAGATGTTCGCTAAGGCCGAAGGGCACCGGGGCGGCGAGTTTTACACCCCGCAGTGCGTCGTGCGGCTGCTGGTCGAGATGCTGGAGCCTTACCGGGGGCGGGTCTACGACCCGGCCTGCGGTTCTGGCGGAATGTTCGTGCAGAGCCGCAAGTTCATCGAGGCCCACAACGGTAACCCGAACGACATCTCCATCTACGGGCAGGAGCGCAACGAGGCCACCTGGCGCATCTGCAAGATGAACCTGGCTATCCGGGGCATCCCGAACGAAAATATTCTGTTGGGCGATACCTTTACCAACGACCTGCATAAGGACTTGCGCGCCGACTTCATCATCACCAACCCGCCCTTCAATATGAAGGAGTGGGGCGCGGACAAGGTGGCCGGCGATATCCGCCTCAAATTCGGCCAGCCGCCAAACTCCAACGCCAACTATATGTGGATCCAGCACTTCATCCACCACTTAGCGCCGAACGGCCGGGCCGGCTTCGTTATGGCCAACGGCTCCCTTTCCGTAGGCGGCACGGAGGGAGAGATCCGCAAAAAGATCATCGAGGCCGACCTGGTGGACTGCATCGTCGCCTGCCCGCCGCAGCTCTTTTTCACCACCGGCATCCCGGTTTCCCTCTGGTTTATCGCCAAAAATAAGGATGAGCGCGCCCGTGGCCTGCGCGACCGGCGGGGTGAGACCCTCTTTATTGACGCCCGCAAGCTCTTTGTCAAAGTCTCCCGCACCCAGAACGAATTCACCGCGGAACACATTCGGCAAATCGCCAATACCTACCGCGCCTGGCGGGGCAACCCCGCGGCGGGCGAATACGCGGACGTGCCGGGCTTCTGCAAAGCCGTGAAACGCGAAGAAATCCGCGCGCACGGCCACGTCCTCACCCCCGGCCGCTACGTCGGCACCGGAGAGAACAACGACGAGGACGAGCCATTCGAGGAAAAGATGGCGCGCCTTACCGCCGAACTATCCGAACAGTTCCGCCAGGCGGAGGAACTCAAAGAACGCATTCGCCGGAACTTAGGGGAGTTGGGGTATGAGGTATAAAGTATCGCTTTCCGAAGGTTTTGCTCATCAAGACACGGCACCTACCGGATGGGTGGTGAAACGTCTTGGGGATTGCGCTGAACTCGTCCGAGAACATTTCGATCCTACCAACGGAGAAACGCGGCCCTACATAGGCCTTGAACACATACAGCCCGGAACGCTTCGTCTTTGTGGAGTCGGTAAATCATCAGAAGTCACAAGTGGCAAATTTGCTTTCCGGGCCGGAGATATTTTATTTGGAAAGCTCCGTCCCTATTTTCGTAAAGTAGTCCGCCCTTCCTTTGATGGGGTATGCTCAACTGACATCTTTGTGATCCGGGCGAAGCCGGGAACCGATCAACGATTTCTCTTTTATTGGCTGGCGATGCCGGAAACAATTGAAATCGCTACGCAAACATCTGAAGGAACACGGATGCCGCGTGCAGTGTGGGATGTTCTTGCCAAAATCGAAAGGCCGGTACCTCCCCTTCCAGAACAGCAGCGGATCGCCGAAATCCTCGGCGCCTTCGACGATAAGATCGAACTCAACCACCGGATGAACCGGACCCTGGAGGCCATCGCCCGCGCCATCTTCAAATCCTGGTTCGTGGACTTCGAACCCTTCCGCGACGGCGAATTCGTAGACAGCGAACTCGGCCCGATTCCGAAAAGCTGGGAAGTGAAGCCTATTACCGAATTGGCAAATTTTATTGATGGTCGAGCATTTAAACAGCATGAATGGGCGAAAAGGGGATTACCGATTGTTCGCATTGCAGAACTCAATAACGGCATAACCGATTCAACCAATTTTTTTAGCGGAGATATCGAAGATAAGCATCGAACGAAGAATGGGGAAATCTTATTTTCCTGGTCGGCATCAATAGGTATATATATCTGGACCGGTGGCGATGCCGTAATTAACCAGCACATTTTTAGGGTTGTCTCCAAATATGTTTCCCCATGGTTCATTTACTACCGGCTTCAGATAGAACTCCCTCGTTTTCAAGCCATAGCTCAAGATAAGGTGACTACGATGGGGCATATTCAGCGTTGCCACTTGGAGGAAACGTTGGTTGCGATACCTCCTCAGGGCATTCTCCATCTTATCGAACCGTTGATGGACAGGATATTCCGCTTAATGGTTGCCAATTTGATAGAATCCAAACTTCTCGCCGAAATCCGTGATCATCTACTACCGAAATTATTGTCAGGTGAAATTAGGGTGAAGAATGGACCGATTGGTTCAGCGGAGGAGTACTTATGAGGATTGAGAATGGCCCTCACGAGCCAACTCATATCGCATACGCTGATGAAACCCAGTACAATATTGGGCGCTATCGGGGGATAGCTTTGGTTACGACAAAAATGGATAACGTTGACAGCTTGAATGCAGAATTGCGGGGTCTCTTCGAGGAATCCGGCATTGCTAGCGAGTTTAAATGGACCAAGCTTCATGGTGTCAGAGAACGCTTTGCGGCGCTTAAGATGTTGGAGTGGACCATCAACAAAGCCGTCAGTGGTCTTATTCGGGTAGATGTTTTAACATGGGACGTGGAAGACAAGAGACATAAAATTAGGGGGCGCGATGACATTGCAAACTTGCAGCGTATGTACTATCACCTTTTTAGAAACGTCCTGTGCAACCGGTGGCCGGACGGAAGTATATGGCGCCTGTGTCCGGACGAAAATACGGCTATTGACTGGGCAAGAATGGATTACCTTCTTCGTAAGGCCAGCACACGGCTTGAGTCAGAGCCAAGCGTTTTTACTGTTGGGAAAGTAGGGAGAAGGCTCAAGCAAGAATTTGGGATTGAGCAAATTATGCCAGCTAAATCAGAGCAAGAGCCGCTTGTTCAGATAGCGGATCTCTTTGCAGGGTTGGCCGTCTACTCGCGTAGTTCGTTTGAACGTTATTTAAAATAGCAACAGGCTTCTAGTGGGCAAATGATCTTATTTCCAGAAGAATATGGATTTGCGGACAGCGTAGGTGGGGAGATGAGTAAAGCGGATAACCAGCGCTTTTTGGTACTGAAGGAGTTCGATAAGCTTTGTAAGAATTTCAGACTTGGTGTTAGTCTCAAAACAAGCCGCGGGCTTAAAACGTTCGATCCAACGAGTCGGATAAATTTTTGGTTCTATGAGGTTCAACATGAACATGATAAAGCTCCGGTGAAAAGTAAGGGGTGAAATATTCGTTTATGACATCCACCACTAACGAATCCCTCATCGAACAGGCGGCGCTGCAGTGGCTGGCGGAACTCGGGTACGAAACGGCGTTTGGGCCGGAAATCAGCCCGGGTGGGGAGCGGCCGGAACGGGGTTCGTTCCGGGATGTGGTGTTAGTGAGGCGCTTGCGGGCGGCGCTGGCGCGGCTGAACCCGCACCTGCCGGAGGAGGCTTTGGGAGATGCGCTGCAGCAGGTGCTGCACCTCGATTCGCCCAATTTGGCCGAGAATAACCGGCGCTTTCACCGGATGCTGCGGGACGGGGTGAAGGTGGAGGTGGTCGGCCCGGAGGGGGAGCGGCGCGGCGACTTCGCCCGGCTTTTTGATTTTGCGGATCCGGAGAATAACGACTGGTTGGCGGTAAACCAGTTTACGGTGGTGACTGGCGAATACAACCGGCGGGCGGACATCGTGGTTTTCGTAAACGGCCTGCCGCTGGGGGTTATCGAGCTTAAGAACCCGACGGACGCAACCACGACCATCAAAGGGGCCTACCAGCAACTGCAAACCTACATGCGGGAAATTCCGGAACTTTTCTATTACAACGAAATCCTGGTGGTGTCTGATTCAACTGAGGCGCGGCATGGGACGATCACGAGCAGTTGGGAGCGCTTCGCGCCGTGGCGCACCATTGAGGGGGAGGAGGACGCCCCGGCCGACCTGCCGCAGTTGGAGGTTTTGCTCCGGGGAATCTTTGCGAAGCGGCGGTTTCTCGATTTAGTGCAGAACTTCGTCCTTTTTGAGAGCGACGGGGACAGGCTCTACAAAAAGATGGCGATGTACCACCAGTACCACGCCGTTAACGCCGCCTTGGCGGCGACTTTGCGGGCAACACGTCCGGAAGGTGACCGGCGCGTTGGCGTCATCTGGCACACGCAGGGCTCCGGAAAGTCGCTTTCGATGGTTTTTTATACCGCGAAACTGCTCCGGCACCCGGCGATGAACAACCCGACCGTCGTGGTGCTCACCGACCGGAACGACCTGGACCAGCAGATTTACGAAAACTTCCTGCGGGCGGAGGAACTGGTCCCTTATCTCAAGCAGGCGGGAAGCGTTGAGGACTTGAAGCGGCTGCTCTCGGCACCGGCCGGCGGCGTGATCTTTACCACGGTGCAAAAATTCCAGCCGGAGGAGGGCGGCAGCTACCCGCTGCTTTCGGAGCGGTCCAACATCGTGGTGATCGCTGACGAGGCGCACCGCTCCCACTACAATTTTATGAGCGGCTACGCCCGCTACATCCGCGAGGGGCTGCCGAACGCCGCCTTTGTCGGCTTTACCGGGACGCCGATCGAGCTGGAGGATAAATCCACGCGGCAGGTTTTTGGTGATTACATCAGCGTTTACGACATCCAGCAGGCGATTGCGGACGGCGCCACGGTGCCTATCTACTATGAAGGGCGGTTGGTGAAGCTGCACCTGACCAACGAGTTTATTGACGAGGATTTTGAGGAGGTTACCGAAGGGGAAGAGGAGCACGTTAAAGAGAAGCTGAAGAGTAAGTGGGCGCGGTTAGAGGCGCTGGCGGGGGCGCCGGAGCGCCTCAGGCTGATCGCACTGGACATCCTGGACCACTACACGGAGCGGTCAAAAACGCTGGCGGGGAAGGCGCTAATCGTCTGCATGAGCCGGCGCATCTGCGTTGAGCTTTACAAGTATCTCCGGGAGCTGCCGGGCTGTCCGGAGGTGGCGGTGGTGATGACCGGCTCGGCGAGTGACCCGGAGGATTACCAGCCGCACATCCGGAGTAAGGCCAAGCAGGAGGAACTGAAGAAGCGCTTCCGGGACCCCGACGACCCTTTAAAGTTAGTGATCGTCCGGGATATGTGGCTCACCGGCTTTGACAACCCCTGCCTGCACACGATGTACGTTGACAAGCCGATGAAGGGCCACAACCTGATGCAGGCGATCGCCCGGGTGAACCGCGTTTTCAAGGACAAGCCGGGCGGGCTGATCGTGGACTACATCGGGATTGCCGACGACCTCAAAAAAGCGCTGGCCTGCTACACCGAGAAAGACCGCAACGAGGCGATGATTCCCTTGGACCAGGCGATTGCGGTGTTGCGGGAGAAGTACGATCTCACCTGCGCCTTCTTCCACGGGATTGATTATCAGGGGTGGCGGCGGCTGGCGCCGGCGGAGCTCACGCGGCTCCTGCAGCGGGCGCACAACGCGGTGGTGACGGATGACGAAACGAAGAGCCGCTTCCTGAAAGCCTGCACCGAGTTAACCAAGGCGTTCGCGCTGGTGAGTCCCCACCCGGAGGCGGCGCGGATCCGGGACGACGTGGCCTTCTTCCAGCACGTGCGCCGGAACGTGGTGAAGTACACGCCGCCCGCCGGCCAGCCGGTGGACGAACTCGACCTGGCGGTGAAGCAACTGGTTTCCGAGGCCATTGCCCCGGACGAGGTCGTGGACATCTTCGGGGTGGTGGGGCTGGAGAAGCCGGACATCTCCATCCTGAGCGACGAGTTTTTAGCCGAGGTGCAAGGGATGGAGCATAAAAACCTTCAGGTGGAGCTTTTGCGCCGGCTGATCGAGGACGAGATCAAAACCAAGATGCGGCGGAATGTGACCCGCTACCGGTCTTTTAAGGAGATGCTGGAGCAGGTGCTGAAGGCCTACCAGAACCGCTCGCTGCAATCGGCGGAGGTGATCGCGCGGCTGGTGGAACTGGCCCGGGAACTGCGGGCGGTCGAGCACCGGGGGCAGGCTTTGGGGCTGACGGAGGAGGAGATGGCCTTTTACGATGCGGTGGCGAAGGGGCAGGAGCATATCGCCGGCGACGAGCAGTTAAAGACGATCGCGCGCGAGTTGGTGGCGGCGATCAAGAAGAACCTGAGCATCGACTGGACCGACCACGAGAACGTGAAGGCGAAGATCCGGGCGACGGTGAAGCGGTTGCTGCGCCGCTACGGGTATAAGCCGGCGGCGTGCGAGACGCTGGTGGTCGTGATTATGGAGCAAGCGGAGAGTCTCTACCGCGACTGGCCGGAGGCGGCGTAGGGTTTCGGAAAGCCGGAGATAGGGGATGGTGAAGACTTTTGGATATCACGCCGGACAAGAAAAGGTTGCTCGACCTGGTGGAGCGGGCGAGGAGCGGGGAGATCGCTCTGCCTGAGTTTCAGCGTAACTTCGTTTGGACGCGGGATGACGTAAGAGACCTTCTGACCTCGGTGCTAAAGGGTTACTTTATTGGTTCGTTCCTTCTTCTAAAAGTGGATGCGGAGAGCAGCCCCTTCGCTTTCCGGACCGTGGCCGGGGTGGAGAAGCCGCCGGGGCAGCTCAAGCCAGACTGGCTGATTCTCGACGGCCAGCAGCGCTTAACCTCTCTGCACTACGCTTTTGCGGCGCCGCCGCTTCCTCTAAAGTGGACTAAGTATCCCTACCGTTTTTTCTTAGACCTGGGGAAGATCAGTGCTGGTGACCTGGACGCGGCCATCTTTAGCGAACGGGCCGACCTGAGCGGGTGTTACCTGAATCAAGATTATCAGTTTAAAAACCTGATTGTTCCGTTCACGGAACTGCCGCGATGGGAAGAGTGGCTCAACGATTATGAGCGCTGGCTGATTGAGCGCGACCGGGAGCGGTACTTCAACGAGTACTTTAAGGTGCATAAGCCGGTGTGGAATCGCGCT
>NZ_JBRAIN010000080.1:0-8034 GCF_052743955.1 Thermodesulfitimonas sp. | reverse complement strand
AGACCAGCGGAAGAAGAATGACGCTCTATCCTTATTCTGGGAGGATATCAGGACGGTGCCGCTTGATTTAACGGCCATGTGGCTCGGCTTTGTGAATAAGGCCTTTTCCGTTTAAAATTGTGGCGGAAAGAAAAGAACAGGGAGAACCGTTACGGTTTATCTCCCTGTTCTTTTTTCTGCCCGGAAGAGGATTTTAAAGGCTCATAAGCTCATCCTGCTGCATCCGTTGAGCGCTCTGTTTCACCTTGATGAAGTAGAGGGCCAGAGGCCGGTAAACGGCGTGGGCCCACTTGGCAAAGAGGGCGCCGACGATGAAGAGCGGGACGATGAAGGCCAGGTGCAGGGCAAAGGCCCAGTAGGTGGCCGTGGGAACGTCTAAGTTCCGGAAGATGTGGGTGAGCAGGCCGGTTAAGACTGTTCCGCCTACGAGTAATAGGAAGGTCCAGTCCGTAGAGTGAGACTGCTGGTGCAGGGGCTCTTTTTTCGCCAGCCGGCCGAGGAAAGATTCGATGACCACGTAAAGGACGGCGGCGGTTGCGGCGTACTCCAGAAAACGCACCGGATGGAGGGCCGGGAAGAGCGGGTGCGGACTTCCCGTGACGAAGGCGACCTTGAATCCTTCGCGGATGATTTCCCCAAGCACCATGAAGCCTGCGTAAAAAGCGAAGATGAGGAAGCCTAAGACCAGCAGAAAATGCTTAATATAGCGGCTTCGGTTGGTGCAAAGGCTAAACCGGTTTTGCGTTACAAAATGGTAAAGAAAGGTACCCAGTTCTTTGGTATAAAGCGAAGCCGGAATCTTTACGTACTGCCCGTACTCTCCTGGACTCATAATAAATTTATGCATCCGCAGAACGTTTAGCGCTACCATAAAGGCGATTGCTGCCCCAAAAAGCATGCCACCGCCAATAATGAGCGACCGGGGCAGGAAACTGCTGAGATCAGCGTGTTCCGTAGAAGGCTGCCCCTGCAGAAGGAATACGAGGATCAGAGTAGCGGCAAAGAGCCCGGCCACCATCAGGAACTCAAAAGCCCGCGAGGTGTAAACCTTAAGGGAAAGGCCGGTCCAGTCGTAAAGGGAGGTGAGGTACCGGCGCATCGACATCATCACTTCACCCGGATTGGCCTGCCGCGGGCAGAGTCGGGAACAATCACCGCAGTAATAGCAGAGCCACGGCTCAACAGCGTTTTTGAGCTTATCTTCCATACCTAACTGGGCAAAACGCATAAACCGGCGTGGGAACTGGTTTTCGTCTGTGGAAAGGGGACAGACGACGGTACAGTTCCCGCAGTGGTAACACTGGGTTGCGGTGGTAGCCCCAAACTTCTTGAGGGTGCGTGCCAGGTTGGGGTTGACTTTAACGGTCACTCCTTATTTCCCTCCTAACGTTGGTATTTTTACCGAAAGCCGGTTTTAAGGTTAGGGGAGGAGCAGAGCCCCTTTTATCTTATAGGGCCCTGCTCCTGTAAAACGGGCGCCGGTTAAAATATATTCTGCGTACCGGCTCTTAAAAGCCCTTATACGGGTTAGGTCCGATCTTTTCGATCTGCTCTGCGAATTCGTTAATGATTTCGGGCAGATGCGGGTAGTCCATAATCTGGACCGTTTCGAACCTGACCCGCTCGGGCTCAAGCGCCAGCCGGCTCAGCGTCTCGGAGATTTTCGAGAGGCGGTAACGGCAAAGCTCGCTGCCTTTGACGAAGTGGCACTGGTAGTCTTCGTCGTGCCGGCAGCCGAGGAGCAGTACCCCGTCAATACCTTTTGCGAGCGCGTCGCTGATCCAGACCAAGTTCATTGAGCCCATGCAACGTAGCGGGATAACCCGGATCCAAGGGCTCAGCGTGAGGCGGGCCTGCCCGACCATATCGAGCGCCGGGTAGGCATCGTTCTCGCAAACAATAACCACGATCCGCGGCTTCTCCTCATCTTCTTCGGGCACCTCGATGGCTTTGATCATGTTACCGATCTGAACCACATTGTAGTTCTTGAAAGAGATGATCCGCTGCGGACAGGCACCCATACAGGTTGCGCAGCGCCGGCAACGGGTAGGATTGGGTAGCGGGTTGGCCTTCTCGTCTTCGTTGATGGCGCCGAAGGGGCACTCGACCGTACACCGCTTGCACTGGGTGCAGTTCTGCATGAAGAATTCGGTAACGGAGTTGTCCCAGACGCGCGGGTGGACGGCGTAACCCTGTTTAGTCAGCTCGATGCACTGGATAGCCTTGAGCGCTGCGCCAGTGGCGTCGTCAATTGTGCTGGGGACATCCATGGGTGCCCGCACTGAACCGGCCGCGTAAATACCGGTACGCCGTGTCTCGTAGGGGAAGCAGATGAAGTGGGAATCCGGGAAACCGTACTTTAGCATCGGCAATTCCGGACCCTGGCGGTACTGGAGGTTGAGGATATCAGACTTATAGTAAACATCGGGCCGGACCTTGAAGACCTCAATGTTGCCTTTCTTCGCTTCCTCCTCTTCTTCGGCACCCACAACCACCATCTCGCCTAGACAGGCCGTAGAAACCATACCTGTAGCTAACACTACCAGGTCGATGTCGTCGGCTTCGATGTTGTCGTTGACGAGGAGATCTTTGGCCTTAATGACCAGGGTTCCGCCAGCACCCTCTTCAATCTTGGGCTTTTCGGTCCGGAAGAAGACCACGCCTTCCTGCTGGGCGCGCTTGTAAAGGTATTCGTGGAAACCGGGTGCCCGGAGGTCCTTGAAGAAAATGTAAACTGCGGCGTCGGGGTTCTGTTGCTTAACGTAAATCGCCTGCCGCAGCGAGTCAAGACAACAAGTAACCGAACAGTAGGCGAGATGCTCCGGATCCCGCGAACCGGCGCAGAGGACGAAGGCCACGCTCTGGACCTCTTTGCCGTCTGAAGGCCGGATGATCTTACCTTTCTTGGCCATCTCCTCTAACTGATCCGTGGTCACCACGTTGGGTGAGCGGCCGTAACCCAGATCTTCAAGTTTAGTCGGGTCGTAGGGCACGGCACCGGTCGCCATAACGATGGCGCCGACCCGTTCCGTAACCTCGCCACCCTTGGTTTTAATCACCGCATCGAACATGCAGGGAGCGCCGCTGATCTGCGCAATCTGCGCCCCTGTATAAACCTTGATATTAGGATTGCTCTGAACTTCTTTAATTCTGTCGTGAATATCGGGATCGACCAGTTCGTTATAAGGCGGGCTAAGCGATACCTGTTTGTAAGCACGGGCCATATAACCGCCGAGGGTATCGCTTTTTTCGACAAGAACAACCTTACTTCCCGCCTTGGCGGCTTCGAGGGCGGCAGTGATGCCAGCAAGCCCACCACCGACTACGAGTACAGCCGTTGCCAGGTCCTGAACCTGGTACGGTTCCGGCGGGTTGGCGTCCTTAACCTTGACGATACCCATCCGGAGCTGGTCTTCTGCCAGCATTTGTGTATCTTCATCGTTAGCCGGGTGGCACCAGATGCACTGTTCACGTAGGTTTACCCGGTCAACAATAACCTCCGGCGGGAACTTGAAAATGTCGGTGTTAACTCGCGGCGAGCAGGCGGCGATGACGATACCGTTTAGGCCCTCTTTTTCGATATCTTCCTTGATTAGCGCTACCCCTTCCGGGCTGCAGAGGCAGTCGTGCGTTTTGCAGATACCTAACTTGTATTCGCCCGTAGCTACCTTTGCCAGCGCCTCGATATTTAGGGCTTCGCCAAGCCCGCAGCCAGTGCAGATGTATGCGCCTATCTTATTCGCCACGGCAGATTACCCCCTCTTCAGAGATTGGATGGCTTTGAGCGCCGCTGCCGTCGCGTTCCTGACCGCTCCGGATACATCCAGCGGGCTGGCAACGCAACCGGCGCCATAGATACCAGGCGTCGTATCGGCTACAAAGCCGTCCGGCGTCCGCGGCAACTCAACCGGTACGTACTTGGCGGTCGGGTCCATACCGGTAGCTAAAACGACCAGGTCAAAGGTTTCGCTCAGCAACCGCCCGGACTCCTGGTCCTCCGCTTGTACGGTTACGTCTTTGGTCGCCGGATCCTCGGTAATGGTCCCGACCTTGCCTTTCACCAGGGTGATATTACCCATCCCCTTGACCCGGTTGAAGAAGTCCTCGTACCGGCCCATGGCCCGGATGTCGATAAAGAAGATGCTGATCTGGGCATCTGGATGTTTTTCCCGGACGTAGGTGGCTTGCTTGAGAGAGGCCATACAGCAAACGCCGGAGCAGAAGGGCAGGTGGTTTTCATCGCGCGAGCCGGCGCACTGGACGAACGCGATTTTTTGCACGGGCTTGCCGTCGGAAGGACGGAGGATCTGCCCCCCGGTAGGGCCGTTTTCGGCCGCGAGGCGCTCCATCTGGACGTTAGTGATGACGTTCTTGAACTGACCGGCACCATACTGGGTAAGCTTGCTGATGTCATAAGGATTCCAGCCAGTCGCCCAGATAATGGCGCCTACCTGGAGCGTCATGGGCTGGGGCTGCATATTAAGGTCGATTGCGCCGTAGGGACACGCAGCCACGCATTTGCCGCACTTGGCTCCTTCACAGGCGGCGGCGTCGATTACGTACTTGGCAGGGAAGGCAAAGATGTGCGGCAGGTAGATCGCTTTGGTCTTAGCGAGCCCGTAATTGAACTCGTCGCTTCTTTCTGCCGGGCAGACATCGACGCACTTTCCGCAAGCGGTACACTTGTCGGTGACAAAACGGGGATTAAGCCGCACCTTTACGGTGAAGTTGCCTTCCTGGCCGGAGATCTCCTCGACTTCGGCCTGGGTAAAGAACTTGATGTACGGGCTGTTTTTTATGCGTCTCAGGTTAATCTCGAGGCCGCAATTGGGTGGGCAAAGCTTGGGGAAGTACTGGTTGAGTTGCGTCACCCTTCCGCCCAAGTAGGGCCTCTTTTCGAGGAGGAAGACCTCGTAGCCCACCTCTGAAGCTTCGACAGCTGCAGTGATGCCACTGATACCGCCGCCGACCACCAGAATCGCTTTGTTACCCATCCTGTGCCACCATCCTTTCGTTCTCAGTAACCGACACTGCGAAATCCTCCTTCACCTGAAGACTTAAGCGGCAAACCCGGCAAAAAGAACACATCATATTTTCCCTTCGACGCGGAAAGGAAAGCTCCTTCTTTAATTTGTTGAAAAATTGTGATAATTGGCCAGTAAAACCCAGGATTAGGCGAAAAAGAGAAAATGGCGGGCAAAGCCGCCATTTGGCTTTGCCCGCCATAGCTTACTCCTAGTCAACGATATAAATAACCGGCCGCTTGATAATCTCCCAGTTACCGGTGTTCCGGTCCCACTTTACGTTGACGAAGCAGTTGAAGTTGGCATCGTCCATCTTCGGGAAGTCAGCCCGGAAGATGTAGCCGGGATACCGCGTTTCCTCGCGGGCCAACACGGTCCGGACGTGCGCCTCGGCCTGCCAGGTCCGCTGGATGTTCTCGAAGACCCGCATCAGCTCGTGGAGGCTCCGGGCGATCATCTTCTCGCCGTCCTCCTTGAGCCACTGGAGCATCTTCAGGCAGAGCTCAAGTTTGTACTTGTTGGTGGCGTAGAACTGGCTCCAGCCACCGGCGTACTCGTCCATCAGCTTCTGCAGCCGGAAGAGGTACTGCCGCGGGACGATGTAGTTCGGGTTAACCTCGTCGGTGGTGCCGTAGTCCTTGTACTGCTCGTAGATCTCGAAGGGCTTCTTAATCCGCGCCTTGAACTCCTCAACCTGCGCCGGGTCGGGATTCGGCATGGTGTTGTTCTCAAGAATGAACTTGATGGCACCCTTCGCGGCGATCCGGCCTTCAGTGAAGGAGCCGGAGGAGAACTTGTGCGGCGAAGCGCCACAAGCATCACCAGCGGCGAAGAGGCCCTTCACGGTGGTCATCCGGTTGTAGCCCCAGTGGTACTCAGCGGGTGCCAGATCGGCGGGGCCGCTGCACCAGCAACCGTTAGCGCCGGAGTGCGAACCGATGAAGTAAGGCTCGGCGCCGGCGATCTCGGACGGCATCTGCTCCGGCCGGATATTCATCGCGGCCCAGAGGTTAGCCTGGCCGATCGTCATGTCTAGGAAGTCTTCCCAGGCTTCGCTCTCGAGCTCTTTCATTTTCTTCTTGAAGGCCTTCTCGTCGCCCTTGTAGGCTTCGGCCAGCGCAGCGATCGCCCGCTCGGTCCTCATGAGCAGCGGACCCTTGCCGTCCCGCTCCTCAAGGATACCCTGGTAGTTCCGCAGGTTGGTCGGGATCGGCTTGGTGGAGGCGTAGGGTTCCCACGGCGCCAAATCGGCCCTGCGGGTTTCAGTGTAAACCTCATCCAGCGTGTTGGTGGCGGTAGACTTAAAGAGAAGGAACCACGCACCAACCGGGCCGTAAGCGTCTTTGAAGCGGACGGGCACGAAGCGAACATCCTCGCAGGTCCGCTCGGCACCGGCCCTGATGGTGAAGTAGGTGCTGGAACCAGTCGAGAAGGGCGGGTACCAAGTCCGGCCAACACCCTCACCGGTGGAACGCGGCCGGAAGACGTGCACGGTACCGCCCATTGCAGCCAGAACTGCTTTGGCCTTGAAGACGTAGATCTTCTCCTCGCGGGTGCTGAAGCCGATCGCGCCGGCGATCCGGTCGCCGTCCATGAGCGGCTCAATAATGAAAACGCGCTCATAAAGCTCCATACCAGCCTCATTGAGCGCCTTCTTCGCGGCTTCCGCTACGAGGATCTTATAGGACTCACCGCTGATCATAACCTGCCACGCACCCGAGCGAATCGGCTTGCCCTCGGCATCGCGCCAGATCGGGAGACCCCATTTTTCAAAAAGGTGGACGCTTGAGTCAACGTGGCGGGCGATATCGTAACAGAGGTCCTGCCGGACGATGCCCATCATATCGTTGCGGACGTAGCGGCAGAACTCTTCCGGCGTCCGCTCGCCCTTCGCGAAGTTAAGGTACAGATTAATAGCGGAGAGACCCTGCGCAACCGCGCCGCTCCGGTCCAGGGCGGCCTTGTCCACGACGGTAACCTTGAGACCGTGTTTCTTCGCCCAGTAAGAAGCCTCGTAAGCCGCGCCGCAACCGGCCATACCGCCGCCGCAAATCAGAAGGTCAGTGGTGACTTCAACGGTTTCGAAATTCGGTACCGGCATTCCTTTAACCTCCTCCGTCCAGTCTTATTTCTTTAAAGTGGCAAGATCAAACCCGGCAGATTCGGGTTCGGTGAAGAGGTACTGGTCGTTGATGTCGGTGGCTTTGGAGCCGCTGCCGTAACCACCATCAACCACGGCGCCGCCTTCCGGTGTGGTGCGGATGGGGAACTTAAAGCGCTTTACTTCACCGTCGCGGAATTTAATGGTCCACATGATATCCTGGGAACCACGGAGCGGCACACACTGGGAGCCCATCGGAACAAAGTCGGCATAACCTCTTACGTCAATGGCCTGCTGGGGGCAGATCTTCGCGCAGCAGAGACACTCCCAGCACATCTGGGGATCACGCTGGTAGGCTTTCATCCGCTCTTTATCGAGGACCATGAGGTCGTTCGGGCAGATATACATGCACGCGGTTTTGTCCTGACCCTTGCAGCCGTCGCACTTCTCGGCGATTACGTATGCAGGCATAACTCAACCTCCTTAAGTAAGCGATTTATTCGTCTGTAGGGAAACTTCGTGCAGGAAACCAAGCGCGGGACTTTGGAGTTTGTGAACCACCTCCTTTAACGGCAAAGTAGGCAGTTGCGGAAATCATTTATTAAGGAAATCATTTAAAAAAAGTAGAAGTTATAAAGCGCACTAAACCAGCTATCGCGGAATTAACAGCAATAGCTTAGAAACCAGCCCAGCTTATTTTTATTCTCCGTCCTTACCAAAAATCCTGCCGGTTCTGCCCACTCTTTAAAGTTCTGCTACGCAAACCTTACCAGCAGGACAACCCTTTGTAATTTGTGTCCATTTTAACTTTAACAAAGTCCTTTTTATCATGTCAAGTAGTTAATAAATAAATTTGACCGCGTCAACCCACTGTAGGAATCTCAAAACCTCACCGCCCCCGAGCCTGGC
>NZ_JBRAIN010000079.1:0-8076 GCF_052743955.1 Thermodesulfitimonas sp. | reverse complement strand
TAGTGTAGCCGGGCTGGCGCTCCCTGCGGACAGGTAAGCACTTTTTTTGTGCTTCTTTAATTGATTATTTAATTTGGAGGGCAGAACCAAGAGATGGCAAAGAAGATGCGGCTCTTCATTCCAGGTCCTACACCCGTGCCGCCGCAGGTGGCGGAAGCGATGACCCGACCGCTTATAGGGCACCGGACGCAGGAGTTTGCGGACCTCTACCGGCGTATCGAGGATAAGCTGCGCAAGGTTTTCGGGACGCAGAACGAGATTTACGTGCTGACCTGTTCGGGGACGGGCGGTATGGAAGCGGCGGTGGCCAACGTGGTAAATCCCGGGGATAAAATCCTGGCGCTCGTGACCGGAAAATTTGGCGAAAGATTTGCCGAGCTGGCCAAGATTTACGGCGCCGACGTGGACGCGCTGGAATTCGGTTGGGGCAATCCGGTTGACGTGGCGCTGGTTGAAGCGCGGCTCAAGAGCCAGAAATACAAGGCGGTACTGGCCACCCACAACGAGACCTCAACCACCGTGGTCAACGACATCCGCGCGATCGGGGAGCTAACGCGCCGCTACGGAGCGCTCCTCTTGGTGGACGCGGTTTCGAGCCTTGGGGGTATCGCGATAGAAGCTGACGCCTGGGGCGTCGATATCCTGGTGACGGCTTCGCAGAAGGCGCTCATGGTGCCGCCGGGCCTGGCGATGGTAAGCGTCAGCCCGCGGGCCTGGGAGGCGATAAACGAGGGGCGCGCGCCGCGTTACTATTTGAGTCTGCCGGCGGCGAAGAAGTCCCTCGCGAAGTTTAATACCCCTTACACGCCGGCGGTATCTCTTTTTGCGGGGTTAGACGTCGCGCTGGACATGATTTTAGACGAGGGTCTGGAGAATGTTTACGCGCGCCACCGGATTTTCGCGCGGGCTACCCGGGCGGCAGTGCGGGCGCTGGGGCTAAAGCTCCTTGCGCCCGAGGCGTGCGCGTCGCCGGTAGTGACCGGGGTCTGGGTGCCGGAAGGGATGAACGCTGACGACCTCCGGCGGCTCCTTCTCAAAGAATACGGGGTGCTGCTGGCCGGCGGGCAGGCGCAGCTCAAGGGGCGTATTTTCCGTATTTCGCACATGGGTTACATCGACGCGGTGGACCTCTTAGGGGCCCTGGGCGTTCTTGAAATAGGGCTGCAAAAATTCAGCTACCCGGTGACTTTCGGCGCAGGGATAGCGGCGGCGCAGGCTGTCCTAGCGAGAGGTGGGCAGGATGTATAAGGTGCTCGCCACCGACGGCGTAGCCGTGGAGGGTCTTGCGGTTTTACAGAACGCACCAGATGTAGAGCTTGACATCCGGCCCAAGCTCTCTTCTGAAGAGTTGCTGGCAATCATCCCCGATTACGACGCGCTAATCGTCCGCAGCGCTACTAAGGTAACTGCCGCGGTCTTGGAGCGCGCGGCGAAACTCAAGATCATCGGTCGTGCAGGGGCGGGGGTAGATAACATTGACGTGCGGGCGGCAACAGCGCGCGGGATCATCGTCGCTAACGCCCCCGGCGGCAATACTATCGCCGCAGCGGAGCATACGATGGGGATGATGCTCGCTTTAGCCCGGAACATTCCCGAGGCGAATGCCCGGCTGAAGGCAGGCGTCTGGGATAAGAAGTCTTTTGTTGGCGTGGAGCTCCGGCACAAGGTGCTCGGGGTCATTGGTATCGGCCGTATCGGCTCGGAGGTAGCGAAGCGGGCGCTGGCTATGGAGATGGAAGTTATCGCTTACGATCCCTATATACCGGCGGAGCGGGTAGAAGAACTCGGTGTACGCATGGTTTCTCTCGATGCTCTCTTACGCCAGGCTGACTTCATCACCATCCATATCCCGCTGAGCAAGGAGAACTACCACCTCTTAAACAAAGAGGCCTTTGAAAAGATGAAGCCAGGAGTTCGGATTATCAACTGCGCTCGCGGCGGTATTGTCGACGAAGCGGCCCTTTATGCTGCTTTGAAAGAGGGAAAGGTTGCCGGCGCGGCGCTGGACGTCTTTGAACAGGAGCCGGTCACCGATAGCCCGCTCTTCTCCCTGCCTAACGTCGTCGTAACGCCGCACCTCGGCGCTTCCACCGTGGAAGCGCAGTTAGGCGTGGCGAAGGTCATCGCCGAAGAAATCTTAGTGGCGCTCCGGGGCGGCTTCGTGCGCAACGCGGTAAACGTGCCCTTTGTTCGGCCCGAGGTGCTTGCGGAGATCGGCCCCTTTATCGGGCTGGCGGAGAAACTGGGCCGTTTTGCGGCGCAGTTAGTTAGTGGCCGGATCGGTCTGGTCGAGGTGAGCTTCAGCGGTGAAATAGCGCAGTATGACGTGAGCCTGCTCACGAGGGCGGTCCTCAAAGGGGTGCTGAGCATCGCCCTCCAGGAAGCGGTCAACTTCGTTAACGCCAACGAAGTCGCCAAGAAGCGCGGCATTCGCGTCACCGAAACCCGGCGAAGGGAAGAAGAGGACTACGTCAGCCTCATCACCGCCCGGGTAGTCGCCCCCGAAGGGGAGCGGACCGTGGCGGGGACCCTCCAGCGGGGCAAAGAACCGCGCGTGGTGGCCATCGACGGCTACCGGGTAGATACTCCTCTCGAAGGACACATGCTCTTCATCCCCCACATGGACCGGCCGCGCATTATCGGGCGCGTAGGTAATCTGATTGGGGCACAGGATATTAATATCGCGGCGATGCAGGTGGGCCGCAAAGTGATCGGTGGTCCGGCGGTCATGCTCCTGGCAGTGGATAGCCCAGTACCGGAGGAAACCCTGGCAGAGATCGCCAAGGTGGACGGGATTATGGGCGTAAAGATGGTGAGCCTGTAGAAATTTTTTGGAGGAAAAGATGCTCGACCTGAAATTTGTCCGGCGGAATCCCGAGATTGTGCGGGAGGCGTTGAAGAAACGGGGTTACGGTGACGAATTGCTTGAGCGGCTACTGGTGGCGGATGCGGCCTGGCGCGAAAAGCTCGCGACCGTCGAGCAGCTCAAGAGCCGGCGGAATGCTGTTTCGGAAGAGATCGGCCGGCTAAAGAAGGCGGGGCAGGACGCCGCGGCGTTGGTCGCGGAGATGCGGGTCGTAGGTGACCGGATAAAGGAGCTGGAAGGAGTCGTTCGCGGTTACGAAGAGGAGATTCGCACGCTACTTCTTGGCATCCCGAACATCCCGCACGCCTCGGTGCCCTTCGGGCGGGACGCAACAGAAAACCCGGTGGTAAGCAAATGGGGTGAGCCGCGCCGGTTTAGTTTCACCCCCCGTCCCCATTGGGAAATCGGGGAACGCACCGGCATCCTTGACTTCGAACGGGCGGCTAAAGTTTCGGGGGCGCGCTTCACTTTTTACCGGGGTGCGGGGGCGGCGCTCGAGCGGGCGCTTATAAGCTTCATGCTTGATCTGCACACCCACGAACACGGCTACACCGAGCTTTTTCCGCCGTTTCTGGTTAACAGCGCCAGCATGACCGGGACGGGGCAGCTGCCGAAGTTTGCCGCGGATATGTTCAAGGTCGAGGGTGAAGACTACTACCTAATTCCGACAGCGGAGGTCCCGGTGACGAACTACCACCGGGAGGAGATCCTCGACGGGAGCCTCTTACCGTTGAAATACGTAGCTTACAGCGCCTGCTTCCGGGCGGAGGCGGGCGCAGCCGGCCGGGATACCCGGGGCCTTATCCGGCAGCACCAGTTCAACAAGGTGGAGCTCGTGAAGTTCTGCCGCCCGGAGCAATCGGACGAGGAGTTAGAGAAACTTTTGCGGGACGCCGAGGAGGTGCTGCGGCGCCTCGGCCTGCCCTACCGGGTGGTAGTGCTCTGCACCGGCGACCTGGGCTTCGCCGCCGCGAAGACATACGATATCGAAGTTTGGCTGCCGAGCTTCGGTGAGTACCGCGAGATTTCATCCTGCTCCAACTTCACCGATTACCAGGCGCGCCGGGCGAATATCCGCTACCGGTCGCACGCGAGGGCGAAGGCAGAGTTCGTCCACACGCTGAACGGCTCCGGCCTGGCGGTGGGCCGCACGGTGGCCGCGATCTTGGAGAACTACCAGGAGGAGGACGGGTCGGTGGTGGTTCCGGAAGTGCTCCAGCCCTACATGGGGGGACTCAAGCGAATCCCGACCATTGGGGGGAAGTCTGCTGGTACCTAAGGTCGCCGGAGAATCCTGGGAAAAGGCGTGTACGGGCGACGAAAATAGAGAAGGGCAGCTATGGCGGCTGCCCTTTGTGTTGTAAACCAGCCTACTTCGGTCTGCGGGCCACCGTCAGCAGCCCTCTTTGCAATGGGTGACTGGCCGCAGGAAGAAGCGTTTGTGCAGCATCACCCGGCACCTCCCTCCTGGTGCGTGGGGGCGCGGGGCCCCCGAGACGCCGTTAATAAAATGGTTATGCAGGAGGGCCGGCACTTGTGTCAGAAATTTCCGACAAGGGCGCGGGACTGGGAACCCTCTAGCTGCAGGCTATCGTTTTGGCGGCCTTTGGCTGCGGTACGCTGGCTCTGGCTGCGCTTCGTTTCCGGAAAATCCTCGATATAGCCGCCCGGCTTTTGAAAATTTTTAAAGAAGAGAGGACAGAAATTCTCTTGAAGCGGCGGCGCACCTCGGTTATAATCGTAATAACCGTAATTACGTCGCGGGCGAGGTAACTTTATGGAGGTACGGAAGGTTTTCCGGGCCGGCAACAGCCTGGTGGTCTCCCTGCCGCAGGAGATGCTGCGGGAGTTAGATCTGAGCGAGGGCAGCCGGATCACCGTTTCCGTGGACCGGCAGCGGGGCGAAATCGTCCTCCGGCCTTTCGCGGGCGCCAGCGGATTGCCGGTAGCGGGCGATTTTGCTGCGGAAGCGGAAGAGTTTATCAACGAATACGCCGGGGTGCTGCGGGAGCTCAAGAAATGAAACCGCTGACGGTTGAGGAGGTGCTTTACCTCCACTACCGGATTACCAAAAAAATAGGTGGGCGCCAGGGCGTGCGGGCGCTATCCCTCCTTCAGAGCGCTCTTGAGCGGCCTTGTATAACAATGGGGGGCAGGGAGCTTTACCCAGCGCCCTTTGAGAAAGCCGCGGTGCTCCTGACCGGCATTTTGGCGGGGAAGCCCTTTTACGATAATAACGCGCCTACGGCTCTTGCCGCCGCTCTTTTGCTCCTGGGCCGGTTTAGTCTGCGGGTTCAGCCAGCGACGGGACTGGGGGAAATGTTAGCGGCGGCCGGGAAAGGCGATTGGCGTGCGGTGGCGGCCTGGCTGCGCGGTCGGAGCAGGCCGGAGGAGGGGCCGGCTGCCGCTTTGTAGCGGCTGTACCCGTGGCGTCCCGGGCTCCTTTTGCACCCAGCACGCGTCAGTTGACACCTGCCGGGCCGGTGTGCTATAGTAAAAAAGCATGGGAGGGGTGTCCGAGCGGTCTAAGGAGGCGGTCTTGAAAATCGCTGAACCCTCTGTGGTTCCGTGGGTTCGAATCCCACCCCCTCCGCCAGGTTAATGGTTAGATGCCAGAGGTTGGCGCTTGGAAACCGCGGGAGAATTCGCAGGGGTAAATTCCGGCAGGTAGGAAGGTCCGCCGACCGGTATCTGGCGTTTAACAACGACGAAACGGAGAGATGGCCGAGCAGGTCGAAGGCGGTCGCCTGCTAAGCGACTACAGGGGGCTTGAAACCCTCTGTCGCGGGTTCGAATCCCGCTCTCTCCGCCATTTTGCGCGCCCGTAGCTCAATGGATAGAGCAACAGACTACGGATCTGTAGGTTGGGGGTTCGAATCCCTCCGGGCGCGCCATTTTCGGCAGCAAGAGGCAGGAGGTCGGAAAAGAAGGAGGAATTCGCGTTAGCGAAATTCCACAAGGTTTCTGCATCCGGTATCTTGCCTTTGATATCTGTTATGCGCCCGTAGCTCAGGAGGATAGAGCAGCGGTTTCCTAAACCGCGTGCCGGGGGTTCGAGTCCCTCCGGGCGCACCATTTACCGGCAGCAAGAGGCAGGAGGTCGGAAACCCCTATATGTAGGGATTGAGCTGGGTTAGAGGGTAATCAAGGGCGGGGACTGGCGAGGCCAGTTCTGTTTGTATTTCTGCAAGGACCTAATTACGCGTGGGTGATCTGCTAGTATTGGCCAAGGACGAGGATTTCATGCGGGAGGCGCTGCGGGAGGCAGAAAAGGCCGGGGCCACAGGCGAGGTGCCCGTGGGTGCGGTGGTGGTGGTCGGGGATGAAGTTATTGCGCGCGGCCACAACCTGCGCGAAAACCTGAAGGACGCCTCCGCCCATGCGGAATTGCTTGCGTTGCGGGAAGCGGCGCGGCGCCTCGGTGACTGGCGGCTTACAGAGGCGGTGGTTTACACCACCGTCGAGCCGTGCCCGATGTGTGCGGGGGCGCTGGTGCAGTTCCGGGTAAAAAGGGTGGTTTACGGTGCCGCCGACCCGAAAGCGGGAGCCGCCGGTTCGGTGGTGGACCTCTTACGGGAGCCGCGCTTTAACCACCAGGTCGAGGTGGTTGCCGGGGTGCTGGAAGAGGAGTGCCGCGAGGTAATGCGGCGTTTTTTCCGGGAGCTGCGCCGAAAAGAGGGAACACCGGCCGCAAGTAGCAGCCAGTGTTTAAAATAAAAATTGGGTAGCTGCCGTCAGATATGGACCGGCGCCGCCGCCGGACAAGCGATAACTAAAAATGGAGAGATGGCCGAGTGGTTGAAGGCGCGCGACTCGAAATCGCGTAGGCGGCTCAGAAGCTGTCTCGTGGGTTCGAATCCCACTCTCTCCGCCAGAAAGTTGGCGGGGCCAAAACGGCCCCTTTGTTGCTTTAAACCGCAGGGGATCAAGGGGTCGGGGTAGTAATGGCGAGGGCGCGCTGCAAATGTTTTTGTAGGTGGGTGCCTACAGCCCTGATTTCCGGCGTGTCGGGAAGGGAACGCATGATCGCCCGGAAGTAGCCCTCCCGGGCGATTGTCGCCAGCGTGTACGGAAAATAGATGTCGTAAATCCAGGAGAGGTAAAGGAGCTTCCGGTCGTTGAGATTTTTGGTAGCGGCGTAGTTGCATAGTTCCCCCCGCAGGAGACTCTGAACAAGTTCCGGGGAGTAGCCTGGCGTATTGGGGATGCTGGCGATGAAGAGCGGATCAGGCCCTCCAGCGCGGGCGCATTCGGCGGCAAACAGCCCCAGGATGTCGAGCTTATCGGCGTCGCGGATGAGTCTGGCGAAGAGGAGCTGCCGGTCTTCAAGATTCGGGGGGAGGGCCGGGAGGTTGTGGAACGCAATCGCCTTGAGGATAAGGTCGCGATCTGCCGCCGCGAGGGGGGAGAGAATGGCGGCGGCTTCAAGCTCTTGCACGCTAAGTAGAGCGTGGTTTTCGGAAAGCCGGTCGTCAAAGGTCCGGTACCGGAAAACCTGTTTAAAACGCCCGAGGTCGTGGAAGAGGGCGATGGTTTCCGCCAGACGCAAGTCTTCCTCTTCCAGGCCTAGTGAGCGTCCGATCTGGAGGATATTCCGGCACACCCGCCCGGTGTGCGCCGCTTTGTACCGGATACCGCGCCGGATTAAGGGATCAGGGGTATCAAAGCGCCGGACATAGGCGCCAAACCAACAGCGGAAACGCTTTAAGTCTTCGCGGTGCAAGATCCCCACCCTTTGCCGCGTTCCCTTACAGGAGTTTATTTTTTTCAACTCTACCACATACAACCGTTCCGGTAAAGCATTCGGCGGCTTTACGCCTTGTAGAGCCGCGGTGCGGTGCCTGTTTACCCTTAGTCCGGAGGGTGACCGGAAGCGGCTTGATATTTAGGGCGCGGAAGCGTATAATTAAAAGAGCGCCAGGGAATTCGAAAGGCCCCGGTGAAAAAGTCCAGGTGGAGAGGTGGCCGAGTGGACTAAGGCGCTCGCCTGGAGAGCGAGTAGACGGGCAAACCCTGTCTCGTGGGTTCGAATCCCACCCTCTCCGCCAGTTTCAGAAGCAAGAGATTGGCGGTCGGGAAAACGGCGAAGATTCGTCTTGGGAACGCCGCCAATTGGCTGCAAGCTGGCCGCCGGTGATTAACGTGCGACGATTGATTTTGGCCGTGCTAAACGGGGAGGTAGCGGTGCCCTGTACCCGCAAGCCGCTATA
>NZ_JBRAIN010000078.1:7082-8171 GCF_052743955.1 Thermodesulfitimonas sp. | reverse complement strand
CACCTTCGCCGTATCGAGGAAGATGCGCATCCCTTTTCCCTCTCTGCCAAAGTTTCGCAACCCGTTGGGCTACGTTACCTTCAGCTTACGGCACCACCGGGCACCGGCTCAACGAAACCGTCACCAAAAGTCGCTAAGCTCCTCTTTGTCCCGCATAACCGTTACCCGCTTAAAACGCCTAACCGTTTGGCGGCCGTAAATGACCGGTCGCCCGAGAACGCGTAAAATACCAGGGCCGCCGGCGAAACCGCGATAAGGTTACCCGCAACGGGGAGGCTGGCCATCAGTTGGGGGCAAAAAGAGAAAGGCCACCCCAACCGCCGGAGAAACGGCATGGCGAAACAGTTGAGGCAGCCGATAAAGGGTTAACCGTGACCGGAATAGGAGCTGTAGCGGGGAAAATAGCCTTCAGGGAAGGGGAAATTCCTTTAAATTTTCAGCATCATCGTAATCCTCTTAATCTTACTTGACGGTAATATGACCTGCTAGTATTATAAATTGCGACCTTACGTTTGGAGGGAATGGTTTTGAAAACGGTCAAGGTTTCCGTCACCCTCCCCGAAGAGCTCTACCGCCAGATAAAAAGTCTAACCAACAACCAACCTGAGCGCCTTTATTTCGGAGGGTGTCCGCCAGTATTTAGCTCGCCTGATGACCGAGCGGGCTGGAGACGAATACGCTGGCGCTTGGGCCACTGATGACCACCCCGAATTAGATGACCTCAAAAAAATAGCCAATTACGTGCACGAAGTGCGGACCGGGTGGCGAACAGAAAATGACTGAAAGCATAGTTTTGGATACCGGTGTCCTTATCACCCATCTCCGCAACCTGCCCGGGGTGAAAGAATTCCTGAAGCACCTGGCAAGCAAAGCCACACGCTCCTCGTGTCCGCCGCAAAAGCACCACTCATCAAGACCAATCCTAAACATTTCCAGCCGATACTTGGCCTGGAAGTACGCAGCCTCCGCAAGGAACTCGCTTCTGAGCCAAACCACGGCTACAGTTAGCTCCCGCGGCCGCCTTTGCCATTCAAAAGCGCGGCCAAGCTCCGCGCCGGGGCAGACGCAGCGTTCAAATCTGACCACCTT
>NZ_JBRAIN010000078.1:0-6982 GCF_052743955.1 Thermodesulfitimonas sp. | reverse complement strand
TCTGACCACCTTAAATCTTTTCTTCGACCCAGCCCTCCAGTTCCAGTAACGCGCTTTGGAATTCGGTCAGCTCTTCTTCTTGGCAGTTGAGATAGCCCCGGTGTATAGCTTCGGCGATACGCCTGGCTATTTCCAAGGCAGCAAAGCGGTTGTTCGCCGCCAACCGGCGGCGCATCTCCTGGTCCAGCAAGAAGCGGTGGAGCGCCTCGCGGAAAACCCACTCGCTTACCCGGCCAGTGGTGGCCTTAAGACCGATCAGATATTCCAGTCGCTCGGCTATCTTTTGGGCGCCGTGGTGTTGGTGCTTCAGCATCTCGTCAATCCACCTGGGGTTGAAGAGGCGCGTTCTCACCGCGCGGTCAATAGCCAGGCCCACATCGGATACTTCGGTAATTTCTTCGGTAGTGTCTACCACCCACTGCGCGAGAGTCTTTCCTTTCTTTTCCGCCACGCTCCGGGAAAGCCCGCCAAAAAACTCGTAGTAATGGTCGAGATCGATGAATTCGTATTCCGTGCTGTGCCTCACCTGCGAAACCACGTCAACCGTGGAGATAAGTTTGGCAAAGAGCGCACGGTTTTCCTGAATCTTGCCGCGGTGATAGCAGTAGCACATGGAACTGTCGTAACTTTCCACTAACTCCTTTTCTTCCCGCCAAGCCCCAGTTTCTACAAGTGCTCGCATTGTCGTGGCGTACTCCGTAGCATGGGGCCCGAACACCCGTGCCCGCCCGGCATTACCATGTTCTACTTCCATTTCCAAGCTGTGTTTGCGGACAAAGTTCGTATCTTCCGGTTCCGCAGCGCTGGCCGCTATTTCTACTGCCTTGTTGATCAGTTCAATCTGAGAACCACATATGTCGCGGAAGATGCCGCAGATGGTCACTAGAACATCAATACGGGGCCTGCCCAGTTCCTCCAGAGGAATAAGCTCCAGTTCCTTGAACCAGGGGCTTTCCTTTCGGACCAGACGTACGCCGAGATAAGCCAGGATTTGGGCTATGGTTTCGCCCCCTGTGCTTAAGGTCTCAAACCCCCACAGCACCATCCCCACTGTTTCCGGGTAGCGCCCGTGCATGCGGTAAAATCTCTCCAGAATAACCTTTACTGCTTCTTCCCCGCGCTTTAGCGCCAGGGATGTGGGAATCAGCCGCGGGTCGAACTCGTACATATTCCGACCGACAGGGTAAACCTCAGGCGAACGCACCGGATCTCCAGCCAGGTTGGGAAGAAGGTAGCGCCCATCCAGCACCGAAAGGAGCCCCGCACTTTCCTGCGAGCGGGCAATGTTCTCCTTCACTTGGGTAAGATACCGGCCTATTTCCGGTGGCAGGGCCGCCTCATCCCCCGCCAGCCAGCGCCTGATCACCTGGTGAACTTCGCGGTCAACAGCAGCAAATGCCTCCGGTTCCCGAGCGAGGCTCTCGTAGGGAAAACCCCTTCTCTCGGCCACCAACCGGTAAAGCGAGGGCACTTCCCGGTCAAACCGGACGAGGGCCACCAAATAGGCAATCAAGTCCTCTTCCGCAAGTTGCCTGTCCAGAACGTGCAAACCTTTGGGGAGAAGCCGCCTTTTCATCCGGTAAAGATAGACTTCTAATTCTGCCAGATCCCCAACTGGCAGGGAAAGCGCCCGCGCTTTCTCTTTAATTGCCCCAGCCAGAACTTCTTTGTCCTGACCTTCAGCTTTCCGGTACTCCGCCAGCAATTCCTCCAACTCCAGATACTCACCGTAAAGGCCGGCAGCAACTACCGGCGGCGAGGCGTGAGAAACCGTAACCGCGTAGCTTCTCCGCTTGGCGATGGTGGATTCCGAGGGGTTCCCCACCCAGTAGTAGTAGAGGTGGGGAATGTCGCCAATCAGAATGTCCGGGAAGCAGCGGCGCGACACCGGGGCTTCTTTGCCCTTGGTGAACTCCAGGGTGCCGTGCATTCCCCAGTGGATGATGCAGTCCACCTTAAATTCTCTTTGCAACCACCAGTAAAAACAGAGGTACTGGTGGTGCGGCGGCAACTCCTTGTCGTGATAGGCTTTCTCGGGATTTTCGTGAACACCGCGCGATGGTTGAACGCCAATGAAAACGTTATCCGCCACCACACCGGGGATCAAAATCTGCCCATTTCTGACCATTACGGTTCCTGGCGGTTCTCTCCAGTGCCTTTCAATCTGCGCCCGCAAATCCGGCGGCAGCTCACTGTACCACCGGCGGTAAACCGCCGCATCCACTGTTATCCCAGGAGGAGCCACCTGCCACTCAGGGTTGTTTACCACGCCGCAGGACAAAAGAAACTCCCCTAGGTCCCCCGCCGGAACTTCCACACGGTACCCGGCAGCCGCCAGCCTTTCGAGAAAGATCCGCAGGCTTTCCAGAGCATCGAGATAACCGGCGCTGCCCAGGTTAGCTTCGCCCGGAGGATAGTCGTACAGAATAATGGCTAGTCTTTTCTCGGCGTTGGGCTTGCGCCGCAAGCAAAGCCACTTGCGAACCCGCCCACAAAGCCTCTCTATTCCTTCGGGCAGGGCCCGGACTTCCTTCACTTCTCCACCCAGGAGCTCGTCCTTCCCAAGAGAGACGAGTCCCCCCACGTAAACCGGCTCGATACAGCCGTCCAACTCCGGTAACATAACGCCGAGGGTAATTTCTAGAGGATTCAACCGGTTCTCTCTTTGCCATTCCCCTATTTCCGTCGTGTAAGACCGAAACCCGGTCAGCACCGGAACACCAAGTTCTGACAGCAACTGGTAAGTTGGTTCGGGCGCTCCGCCGTATGGCCCGCCGTGCAAACGGAAATACTGCAGATTAATCACGAGGTCAACCACTGGGCGCCCTTCGTCGAAAAAGCAGGAACGGAGAGCCGTGAGGTTGTGCTCCACCCTAGAAAAAACTGGAATGAGGTTGATCTCACCACGCAATTCTTTTATCAGCGCCTCTACCACCGGCACGCAGTCGGCAAAGTGCATGCCGCCGTAAAAGAAAATGCCCACGGCAGGCTTGCTCTCGTCCCAGCTTACAGAAGTCTTAAAAACCTTCAGGTCGGTAAAACGGTGATCAGGAGGCCACCAGATCCCCCAGTCGGAAATTTTTTGGGGCGGCCTGACCTCTACCTTTGCCCCGCAGTATTCTCGCAGCAGGAAAAGAAACAGGTTTTTGAGGTTTTCCTTGCCGCCCTCGGCGTAATATTCGCAGGCCAGCACCCAGTTGCGCATGTGCTTAAGCTTGCCCACCGGGAGAACTGAACCCAGTTTTTTGGCAATCTCGGCAAACTTCCTCGCTTTAAGATAAGCCTCGATGTCAAAGCGCCCCTCGCGCCGGGGGAGATCGGCGCCGGAAAAAGAACCCATCCGGGTGAGGAAAAGAAGATCGCGGCTCCCGCCGACCAGAACCACCACCGTGGCAGCGCTTCTGGTTATCAGTTCCCGGAGCCGGTCCGTGAATTCCGTCTGCCCCCGGATGTCCACGAGAATAACCCGGGCGCTTTTTACCGCTTCTTCCACCTCCCTCGGATCAATTCTTCCTCGCTCCCAGTCGGAGAAATAGATTTTTTTGACCGAAAGAATTTCCCCATATTCCGCTCTGATTTCTGCCAGAGCTTCTCTGAGTTCCCGGGTATTATCAATGGTGCTGAGAAGAAGAAAACCGACCATTCTTTCACCTCATTTTGTGGCCGCGCTGCCCTCAAAGTTGCGCGGGTACCTGAGCTTGTCCCTGAATTTGCCTCTTCACAACACGGCCAGTTCTACCTTCCCCTTTCCAGGCGGATGCGCGGGTCGAGGAAAACGTAAGATATATCCCACCAGGAGGTTCACCAGGACAAAGACCGCAGCCATGAAAAGAGCGTATCCCTGGATCACCGGGTAGTCCCGGTTGAAGATGGAATCCACGGCAAACTTCCCCACGCCCGGCCAGGCAAAGATGGTTTCCACAATTACCGCTCCCCCCAAAAGATGCCCGCCCAGCACGTCCAGCATGCCGGCCCGCAAAATCCGGGCGCAGACGGCGGCCAGCCCAAACCCTAAGGTTACCGCCGGCAGCACCAGATGCTTCAACCCGCCCCGGCCCATTACCGGCAATAGCCCCAGTTTCACGGCGAAAAAGTAGATGAGCCCGAGCCCCAGCCAGAAGCCGGGAAGGTGATGATGGAAACCCCGACGAAGACCGGCACCAGACAAAGCAGCCGCCTTACCACGTAGCACCACACAAGATTACCCCCTTTGCAGCGCAACCCATCCAACAATATTTAGGGCTTGAGTCACCAACAAAACCGCAGCGGCCTACCCGCGGCCGTGCTCGTGGCCGTGCAGGTGGCCGTGGGCGTGGCTATGCTGGTGGGTGTGCGGGTGGGTATGCACCGCCTGTCCGCCGTGACGGTGCGGGTGCGCTCCTAAGATGCCCGCTAACTTTTCCTGGTCCACCGCAACTTCCTGGAAGGGCTTCCGCCGCATCCGGTGGGCCAGGGCCAGGTGCGCCGTCTCTCGCACATCTACCTCGGTTACTTGGGTCCGCCCGGCAAGTGCCGCGTTGGTTTTCGCCGCTTTCAGCATCACCAGGTCCGCCCGGTGGCCGTCTACTCCCATCTCGATCGCCGTCCGGGCGATAAGGAGCAGGATCTCGTCGGCGGCCGTCACTTGGGGCAGAAGCGCCCGCGCCGCCACGATCTGCTCCCGGAGCCGCTGCTGCTCCGGTTCCCAGGCCGCCGCAAAGCCCGCCGGGTCCTCCTCGAAGGCAAGGCGCCGCTTCACGATCTCGGCCCGCAGCGCCGGATCGGTCACTCCGGTGATGTTGACGCAGAGACCGAAGCGGTCGAGTAACTGCGGCCGCAGCTCCCCCTCCTCCGGGTTCATCGTCCCCACCAGGATGAAGCGCGCCGGGTGGCTGAAGGAAACGCCCTCGCGCTCCACGGTGTTCACCCCCATCGCCGCCGCGTCGAGCAAAACGTCCACCACGTGGTCGTCCAAAAGGTTCACCTCGTCCACGTAGAGGATGCCCCGGTTGGCTGCGGCAAGCACCCCCGGCTCGAACCGCTTCTCCCCTTTTTTGAGCGCGTGCTCGATGTCGAGCGTCCCCACCACCCGGTCTTCCGTGGCCGAGACCGGCAGGTCCACCACCCGCATCTTCCGGGTCGCCACCGGCAGCTCCTCCCCCGCCTCCCGCCGGTGGCGGCAGTCCGCACACATCACCGTTATGTCGTCCGGGTCGCAGCCGAAGGGGCAGCCGGCAACCACCCTGATCTCTGGCAAAAGCTCGGCCAAGCCCCGCACCGCCGTCGATTTAGCGGTGCCCTTTTCACCCCGAATCAGCACCCCGCCGATCCGCGGGTTGACCGCGTTTAAAACCAGCGCCTTCTTCATCTCTTCCTGGCTAACCAAAGCAGTGAAAGGAAAAATCTCTTGGCGCATAAATCAACCTCCGTTTTCAACTTTGCACTATCTAACGCCGCACTTCGAACCAGTAACTCAATCCGTTAACGCCCGCACCGCCTGCACCAGCACGTCCGCCTTCAAATCTTCAACCCGGAAATAGGTCGCCCCCAGCGCCGCCGCTAACCGTCGCGCCAGTCCGAAATTTAAGACACCTTCTCTCTCCACGTCTACTACCAGGCTCTTAAGCCGCTGCTCCTCCTGGATCAGCGCTGCCACCTGCCAGGCCTCCTCTAAGGGCTTGCCGTTCCCTAATCCCACGTTCCCCCGCCCGTCGGAGATGATAATCAGGAGCGGTGCGAGGTTGGGGTTTTTGCGAAGCTCTACCCGCGCCGTCTCGTAGGCCTGCAGCAGCCCCGCGGCCAGCGGTGTTCGCCCGCCCGTGGGCAGTTCCTCCAAGCACCGGTAGGCTAACTCCACACTGTTCGTCGGCGGGAGCAAAACCGCTGCTCGCTCGCCTTTAAAGGCGATCAACCCCACCCGGTCCCGCTTCTGGTAGGCATCCAGCAGCAAGGATAAGACCGCTCCTTTGGCGGCTACCATCCGCTGCTGCGCCCCCATCGAGCCGCTCGCGTCCACCACGAAGAGGAGGAAGTTCCCCACCCGCTTTTCCCGCACCTTTTCCCGGATGTCGTCAGGCACGATAGCGATCGCCAGGCCCTTTTTCTCTCGCCGCTGCTGGTGGGGCGCAGCCGCCCGCAGCGTCGCGTCGAAGGCCAAGTCGTTCCGCCCCCGCCGCACCGTCGCCCGGACGTAGCGCCCGGCGCGGGTCGGGGTGAGGGTGCGCGAGCGGCGTCCCGAACCCTTGCGTAAGATACGGTCCCGCCCGTACTCTAACCGCCGCACCGGGAAAGGCTCGCCGACGGCAAAAACCGTCTCCGGCGCTTCTTTCTCCTCCCGTTCCCCACCCTGCTGCTCCCGCTCATCCCCTTTCGCCGGCGGCGGGGTGGGCGCCTTATCTTTTTCTTGCTCCTGCCGGTCCTCCGGTGGTTCCTCTTCCTCCGGCTGCGCTGGCGGTTCTTCCGGTGGTTCCTCCCGCGGTTCCTCCTCCGGCTGCTGCGCCGGCGGCGGCGGGACCTCACGCCGCCGGTGGTAGAGTACCAGTTCCGCCACCCGCTCCACGTCTTCCGGCGTCGCCGCGTCCCGCTCCTCCCAGGCAGCAAGCGCCCGCGCCGCCTGCACCAGCACGATTTCCGCTCGCTGCCCGGCACAGAAGGCTGCTGCCGCTAGTTCTGTCGCTCGCTTCACCGCCGCCTCCCGAACCGCCACCGCCGCCAGGCGGGCGCGCGCCGCCGCCAGCCGCTGCCGCAGCTCTTCCTCTTGCGGCGCAAAAGCCTGGATGAAGCCCACCGGGTCAGCGTCATACGCCTCGCGCCGCCGCGCGATCGCCGCCCGCGCCGCCGGGTCCCGCACCGCCGCCACCGGTACGCACAGCCCGAAGCGGTCGAGCAACTGCGGCCGCAGCTCTCCTTCCTCCGGGTTCATCGTCCCCACTAAGATGAAGCGCGCCGCGTGGGCGAAGGAAATCCCTTCCCGCTCCACCACGTTCACCCCGGAGGCCGCCGC
>NZ_JBRAIN010000077.1:0-8296 GCF_052743955.1 Thermodesulfitimonas sp. | reverse complement strand
TATGATGTGCCACCCGAGTGGCGGGGTAAAAGAGAGGGGGCGAAGCCAACGTGAAGCAGTCGGCTACTGCACCCTTTACGGCGATATGTCGGGCGGGCTTTCGGTCCTGGCGGACGTGCCGAAAACGATGGTCTACGAACTGGCCCGGTACATCAACCGGGAGCGGGAAATCATCCCGGCGAGCGTGCACACCAAGCCGCCTTCTGCGGAGTTGCGCCCCGACCAGCGCGACGAGGATTCCCTCCCGCCCTACCGGCTCCTCGACCCGATCCTCCGCGCCTACATCGAAGAAAACCTTCCCGCCGCAGCGATCGCGGCCCGGGGCTTCGACCCGGCCCTGGTGCAGGACGTGATCCGGCGCGTGGACCGGGCCGAATACAAGCGGCGGCAGGCCGCGCCGGGGCTAAAAGTGACCACTAAGGCCTTCGGTATGGGGCGGCGCTTCCCGGTGGCCTGGCACCCCGGGTGGTAAGTCCCGCAGGAGCGAAGTCCGGATGCGAACCGGCGGCTGCTACCGCAAGGGAGGCCGGGTGAGGTTTGACCCAACCATTTTATTGACAAGAGAGAGTTTTTTGGTAAAATGAAAGCGTAATTTGGCGGTGCTTTTTCAGCAGCACCACTGAACCGAATAAGATCGGGGCAACGGGGCCCTTCAGGCAGGTTTACGGAGCCTGCCGGAAGGGTCTTTTCACTTTTGGCGACTTTTAGGGTGATATTTAGAAAAGTGCGGAAAGGAGGAGTGGTTTACCGTCGGCAGATTAAGATAGATGTTGATGTTGCCGGTTGATTCTCAGCAAAAGGAAGTCAAAAAGTCTCTAAAAAATTTTGGAAGTAAAGGAGAGAGCGCTAAATGTGCCGTACACCGCAAGATGTGCTTAATTTTGCCCGGGAGCAAAAGGTGGAATTTGTGGACCTAAAGTTTATGGACCTGCCGGGTCTCTGGCAGCACTTTACGGTGCCGATCAGCGAGTTGACGGAGGAAAGTTTTAAGGAAGGTTTTGGTTTTGACGGTTCGAGCATCCGGGGTTTTAAGAGCATCCACGAGAGCGATATGATCCTGATCCCAGATCCCCCAACGGCCGTACTCGACCCCTTCTGCCAGGTACCTACGCTGAGCTTGATTTGCAACGTTGTCGATCCGGTAACCGGCGAAAACTACGAGCGGGATCCGCGCTACATCGCCCAGAAGGCCGAAGCCTATTTAAAGGCCACAGGGATTGCCGACGTAAGTTACTGGGGACCGGAGGCCGAGTTCTTCATCTTAGACGAGGTGCGCTTCGACCAGAACCAGCACTGCGGCTATTATTTTATTGACTCGGTTGAGGGCTTCTGGAATTCCGGCCGGGAGGAAAACCCCAACCTCGGCTACAAGCCGCGCTACAAGGAAGGTTATTTCCCGGTGCCGCCGACTAATACCTTCCAGGATATCCGGAGCGAAATGGTGCTGACGATGCAGTGCTGCGGCATCAGTGTAGAGTGCCACCACCACGAGGTAGCCACCGCAGGGCAGGCCGAGATAGACATGCGCTTCGCCCCGCTTACGCGCATGGCGGACCAACTCCTGATGTTCAAGTACATCGTGAAGAACGTAGCCCGCAAATACGGTAAGATAGCTACCTTTATGCCGAAACCGATCTTTCAGGATAACGGTTCAGGGATGCACGTCCACCAGAGTCTGTGGGAAAACGGCCGGCCGCTCTTCTGCGAGGCGAACGGTTACGCGCAACTGAGCGAACTAGCGCTTTACTACATCGGCGGGCTGCTCAAGCACGGGCCGGCACTGGCGGCGTTTTGCAGCCCCACCACCAACTCTTATAAGCGCCTGATCCCCGGCTTTGAGGCGCCGGTTTATTTGGCTTACTCCCAGCGGAACCGCAGCGCGGCAGTCCGCATCCCGATGTACTCGTCCAGCCCCAAAGCCAAGCGGATTGAATACCGGCCGCCGGACCCCTCTTGCAATCCGTACCTGGCCTTCGCAGCGCTGCTTTTGGCGGGCATTGACGGCATCAAAAACAAGATTCATCCCGGTGAGCCGTTAGAAAAGGATATCTACGAGCTCTCGCCGGCGGAGATCGGCAGTATCCCGGCGCTGCCCGGCTCCCTGGAAGAGGCGCTCAAGGCACTTGAGGCCGACCACGCCTTCCTGCTCGAGGGCGGCGTCTTCACAGAAGACCTGATCCAGGCGTGGATTAACTATAAGCGGGCCAACGAGGTGGATGCTATTCGTCTGCGGCCCCACCCGTACGAATTCGCGCTCTATTTTGATATCTAAGCCGCCCATTATTTGTGGCGTACCGGGGCGGGGCTCTCCCGCCCCTTCCTTATCAAACGGATATTCTGCCGTAAGGTAGGATTTCACGGTAAATAGGCCGCTGCGGGGGTTACTAAGTATCATCGCGCCAGAGAAAAAATATTGTGTTTTTCCGGCGGGACGTGTTATATTTTCTAAGAAATAGACTAAGACTAAATAACTGCCGGCCCTGAATCTGCGGCGGCGAAAGCAAGGAAGGTGTGAAGCGTGGCAGACCGTGTACTAAAAGAGGACATCCTTCTTATGGCCCGCGAAGAAGGAGTGAAGTTCATCCGGCTTCAGTTTACCGATATCCCCGGCGTCCTAAAAAACATGGCTATCACCGTTGAACAATTGGAAAAAGCCCTCAACGGTGAACTCATGTTTGACGGCTCGTCCATCGAGGGCTTTGTCCGTATTGAAGAGTCGGACATGTACTTCCGGCCGGACCCGAAAACCTTTATCGTTTTCCCCTGGCGGCCGCGGGACGGCGCGGTAGCCCGGATGATCTGTGATGTTTATAACCCGGACGGCACGCCCTTCATCGGTGACCCGCGGCATGCCCTCCGGCGGGTACTGGCAGAAGCGGCCGAGATGGGTTACACCTGCAATGCAGGGCCGGAATTGGAATTCTTCCTCTTCCACCTCGACGAAAAAGGACGGCCCACCACCATCACCCACGACCAGGCAAGCTATTTCGATTTAAGTCCGATTGACTTAGGGGAAGAAGCCCGCCGGGATATCGTCCTGACGTTGGAAAAGATGGGCTTCGAGATTGAAGCCTCCCACCACGAGGTGGCGCCTGGTCAGCACGAAATCGACTTTAAGTACTCGGACGCCCTTGACGTGGCCGATAAGATTATGACCTTCAAAATGGTGGTCAGGACCATTGCCCAACGCCACGGTCTCCACGCTACCTTCATGCCCAAGCCGATTTTCGGGATTAACGGCTCGGGGATGCACACAAACATTTCCCTGGCTAAAGACGGGAAAAACGCCTTTTATGACCCTAACGGCCCGCTACAACTGAGTGAGGTCGCCTACCATTTCATCGGTGGGGTAATGAAACATATCAAGGCGATCACCGCGGTGGCCAATCCGACGGTTAATTCTTACAAGCGGCTGGTCCCTGGCTATGAGGCGCCGGTTTACGTCGCCTGGTCGTGCCGCAACCGGAGCCCCTTGATCCGGATTCCGGCCAAGCGAGGGCCTTCTACCAGGATCGAGCTCCGGAGCCCTGACCCCTCCTGTAACCCGTATCTCGCGCTGGCCGCCATTATTAAAGCGGGCCTTGACGGGGTAAAGAACAAGATTCAGCCGCCGGCACCAGTAGATAAGAACATCTACCACCTAACGCCGGAAGAACGGGCCGAGCTTGGTATCGAGTCTCTGCCCGGATCCCTTATCGAAGCGTTGGCTGAACTTGAGAAGGACGAAGTAATCAAGGAGGCACTAGGGCCGCACATTTACGAAAAATTCATGGAGGCCAAACTTAAAGAGTGGGATGAATACCGGACGCAGGTTCACCCGTGGGAGATACACACTTATTTGACGAAATATTAAAAATAAACAAAACCAAAGGGAATACGTTTGCCCGTGCAAGAACGACCAAGTAACCCTGGTCGCTTTTTCCCGAAAGGTAGGAGAGATTTTTACCGCCAGGCACTCCAGACGCCGGTCAGTTTCAGCAGTCGGGAAAACTCTGGCTAGCGGCAGGTACGACGTATATGCATATTTAGGAAAGAAGAAGCGGCGGCAGAGGGGAAGGTGTAAGGATGCGGGAAGAACCGTTGCGAATTCCCTCGGGTTGCGCGATCAGCGCCATTTTAAACGTTGAGGGACGGCGGTTTAACGGGGAAGCCATCTTAAAATCGATCGCTTCCATGCACGAGCGATCCAATGGTTTGGGCGGAGGCTTTGCTGCCTACGGCATTTATCCGGAGTTCAAGGATTGCTATGCGTTTCACCTCCTCTGTGACAGTGAGAGGGCCAAGCTAGAAGCGGAGTCTTACTTAAAAAAGATCCTAACGGTTCATAAGGCGGAGCCGATACCGACCCGGCCGGTAGCGGCAGTTACGGACCCCCCGGTGCTTTGGCGGTACTTTCTGACGGTGCGCCCCGAGTGCTTCGAACGGTGTGTCACTGCGATCGACGAGCGGGACTTCGTTATGCAGGCCGTGATGACCGTTAACGATCAGATTCCGGGGGCATTTGTAATTTCCTCCGGTAAAAATATGGGCGTTTTTAAAGGGGTAGGCTTTCCTGAAGACATCGGGCGGTTTTACCGGATCGAGGAGTACGAGGGATACTTATGGACAGCACACGGTCGTTTCCCGACGAATACCCCAGGCTGGTGGGGCGGCGCGCATCCCTTTAACCTCCTGGATTGGTCGGTAGTTCATAACGGTGAGATTTCCTCTTACGGTGCAAACAAGCGATACTTAGAAATGTTTGGTTACCGCTTAAAGCTGCAAACGGATACCGAAGTGGTTGCCTACCTTTTCGACCTCCTGCACCGCCGACATGGGTTGCCGCTGTCGCTGGTTTGCCGGGTTTTGGCGGCACCTTTCTGGAAGGAGATCGACCGGATGCCGGCAACAGAAAGAGAACTTTACACCGCGCTGCGCCAGGTATACGGTCCGGCGCTCCTGAACGGGCCGTTCAGCATCGTGGTTTCGTATACCCGGGGGATGATCGGGCTGACGGACCGGATAAAACTAAGGCCGATGGTCTACGGGCGAAAAGACGAGTATGTTCTGATCGCCAGTGAAGAAAGCGCGCTCAGGGGCGTTATAGGAGAGTTAGACGAGGTGCGGGCGATCAAAGCCGGTGAACCGGTGATGGCAGAGATTAAGGAGGGGGTGGTGGTATGAAAAGTTTTCTACCGCCCGAGTTTGTGGTAAAGATCGACCACTCCCGCTGCCGGCGGTGCGGCATATGCGTCCGCGGCTGCGGCTTCGGGGCGCTGAGTTTCACCCGCGGCACCTTACAGAAAGCTCTTGATTTAATGAAGAGTGAAGATGACAAGGCGGAGCTTGCCAAGATACTGACAGAAGCGAAAGAGCGCTTTTCGGAGCAGGTTATCGCGGACAACACGCGGTGCGTCTGCTGCAATTATTGCCAAACTCATTGTCCCGAGGGGGCAATTACCGTCGAACCCAACCCGGCGGCCCGTTGCTTCAAGGGAAACGACTACTGGTTACCCCAGCACCTGCGGAATATCCGGTTACAGGCGGAAACAGGGGGCGTGCTTCTGACCGGGGCGGGCAACGACAAGCCCTACCGGAGCTATTTTGACCATCTTCTTATCGATGCCTGTCAGGTAACCAACCCGTCGATCGACCCGCTCCGGGAACCGATGGAGCTCAGGACTTATCTCGGGTCCAAGCCTGACGCGGTCGCGGTGGCGTTAGACGGAAACAAGCCCCGCTTAAAGACGCAGTTGCCGCCCCAGGTCCAGATCGAAACGCCAGTTATCTTCGCCGCAATGAGCTACGGCGCGATCAGCCTCAATGTCCAAAAGGCACTGGCGATGGCGGCTAAAGAGGCCGGCACCCTGATGAATACAGGCGAGGGGGGGCTACATACCGACCTTTACCCTTACGCCGACCACATCATCTGCCAGGTGGCTTCGGGGCGCTTCGGTGTAACGCCGGACTACCTCAACCGCGCCCGGATTCTTGAGATCAAAATCGGCCAAGGCGCGAAGCCAGGGATCGGAGGGCATTTGCCGGGCGAGAAAGTTGACGAGCAGGTATCCCGGACACGGATGATCCCGGTGGGTACCGATGCACTCTCGCCAGCGCCGCACCACGATATTTATTCGATCGAGGATTTAGCGCAACTTATCTTTGCGCTCAAGGAAGCGACCGGATACACAAAGCCGGTGGCGGTAAAGATCGCGGCGGTGCATAACGTGGCGGCTATTGCCAGCGGAATCGCTCGGGCCGGCGCGGATATTATCTGCATCGATGGTTTCCGAGGCGGCACGGGGGCAGCGCCGCTTATTATCCGGGATCACTTGGGCATCCCGGTGGAGCTGGCGTTGGCGGCTGTTGACGACCGGCTTCGCAAGGAAGGGATCAGGAACCGTGTTTCGGTCGTGGCGTCGGGCGGCTTCCGTTCCAGCGCAGACGTAGCCAAAGCGATCGCCCTTGGCGCCGATGCGGTAGCGATTGGAACAGCGGCCCTGGTGGCGCTCGGGTGTACCCTTTGCCAAAAGTGCCATACCGGAAAATGCAGTTGGGGCATCGCTACCCAGCGGCCGGAGCTTGTTAAAAGAATCGACCCCGAAAAGGCTGCCGAGCGGCTCTATAACCTCCTGCGAGGATGGTCGCTAGAACTAAAGGAAATCCTCGGTGCCTTGGGGATTAACGCCATTGAGAGCCTCCGGGGGAGCAGACTCAGACTCCGGGGTATAGGGCTGGAGCCGCACGAACTGGAAATTCTCGGGGTCAAGGCTGCCGGCTCCTAACCGAGGCTTGGAGGGATGAGGGATGTTACGGATTGATGTTGCTTGTCTGCATTACCGGGAGCTGAACCGACGCATCCGGGAGGCAATTGCGGCCGGGGAAAAGGAGTTTCTCCTGGTGAACGTAAATGGCCACCGCTACATCGGTGCTGGCCTGCAAAGTCCGGTCTGCATTACTATTGAAGGCGTTCCTGGGAATGATCTGGCCTGTTTTATGGACGGTCCGGTAATTACCGTGAAGGGCAACGCCCAGGATGGGGTCGGCAATACCATGAATGGTGGTGTGGTGGTTATCCACGGGGACGCCGGTGACGTTTGTGGCTACGGGATGCGCGGCGGGAAGCTTTTTATAAAGGGAAATGTGGGCTACCGCACCGGCATTCACATGAAGGCGTATTTCGATAAGGTGCCGGTTGTAGTGGTCGGAGGCACCACAGGCGACTTTTTAGGGGAGTACATGGCCGGAGGGATACTTGTGATTCTGGGTCTGGGGCGGGAAGACGGCGAACCTCTTACAGGTGATTATACCGGCACGGGAATGCACGGCGGAACAATCTTTTTACGGGGTACGGTAGAAGAATTTTTTTTGGGGAAAGAAGTGCAGCCGTTCCCGCCGAACGAAACCGACTGGGGGTTGCTGCGGCAAATTGTCATGGAGTTCTGTGGTTATTTCGGTTACGATCCGGAAGCGGTGCTGGGAGCGGAGTTTACCAAGTTGGTACCGGTAAGCTACCGACCTTACGGGCGACTTTATGCGCCGTAAGGGCTTTCACTGGGGAATAAGGAGACTTTTGGCCGTAATTATTTCGCACTTGGGGTTAAGTTGGGTTTGATGATGTGCTAAAATATTAGCAGTTGTCAAGAGGAAGATAAAAATTGGAAAATACTGGTTAATTTGTTGGATATCGTTTATAATGTTTCGATGAACCATATGGGACACCCGATCGCCAGCAATATCCGTGATTGTTACTTGAACCTAGTCAAGGTGGGTATGCAGAACGAAATCCCCCTCATCGCGGGGGGCGGCATCGGGAAGCACGGCAACCTCGCGGCCAACGCAGCAGCCCTTTTTATGCTAGGCGCCTCCGCTGTCCAGATAGGGAAATATATCATGCAGGCGGCTGCCGGCTGCATCGGTTCGGAGGGTGACCGGTGCAATATTTGCAATATCGGCCGCTGTCTGAAAGGCATAACCTCCCAGGACCCGCGCCTTTACCGGCGTCTGGATCCGGAAAAGGTGGCGGAACGGGTGGTGGATGTCTTTTTGAGCTTCGATACGGAACTCAAGAAGATCATGGCGCCGCTTGGCCGCTCCACTTCCCTGCCCATCGGGATGTCCGACGCTATCGCTATCGATGACTCCCATGCGGCACAGCGACTACAGAATAAAGTACGTGGTCTGACGAAGCTCGCCGCGATAAATGCTGAACTAAGGGTCTATAAATGGCAGGCGGCAGTACCATCGCTTCCTACGGCGAACGTAGAAATTAAAATGCAGAACGTAGGACGCAGAACGTCTTACGCGGAGCCTTTTC
>NZ_JBRAIN010000076.1:0-8385 GCF_052743955.1 Thermodesulfitimonas sp. | reverse complement strand
GGTCAATTGGCGGCCATGGGGAGCAAAATGGCAGATGCCGTTAAACTCGCCGTGGACGAAATAAACGCGGCCGGTGGCGTAAACGGGAAAAAGGTTAGGCTCTATTTAGAAGACGACGCTACCAACCCGGCAACCTGTCTTAACGCCGTCAAAAAACTGGTGGAGCTTAATAACGTAAAGCTGATCATCGGCGGGATGACTTCCGGCGGAGCGAAGACTGCCGGCCCTTACGCCTCCAGCCGTAAGGTGTTGCTCGTTTCGCCCTCGGCTACCTCTCCTGAACTTTCGGGGCAGCCCTGGCGTGACTACCTTTTCCGGACCTGTCCGAACGACGCTTTCCAGGGCAAGGTGATGGCTCAGTTAGCGGTAGACGAAGGCCTCAAGAAGGTCGCCATCTTGGCGATGGACAACCCGTACGGCACCGGCTTGAGCAGCGTTATTCAATCCGCCCTCGCCGGTAAGGCGGCGGTCGTCGGCGTGGTAAAGTACGACCCAAATAAGAAAGATTTCCGTACGGAACTCACCCAGATTAAAAACCTGAAACCGGACGGCGTCTTCCACATCGGCTATAACGACGACGGCCGGGTAATTTACCAGCAGGCGTTAAGCCTCGGTCTCGATAAACTGCGGTGGATCGGCTGTGACGGGGTTTACGGCAGCGGAACAATCACTTTCGACCATCAGGGCGATAGAATTAGCGCCGTCTACGAAGTGTGGCAGGTAGTTAAGCAGGGCAATAATTACGCCTTTAAACAGGTAAAACTGATCGAGGCGAAGTAAAAACCTTAAGCTCCCCGTGAATATAAAAATGGGCCCGCTCTTGCAAGCGGGCCACTTTCTTTTCCCCTCACTTCCGGCTGCTAGGTGCCGTTATCCTCCTCGCCGTCCGCCAGGACAAGGTTGCGCATCCGGTAAACCTTCCCCTTGCAGTCGGTCAGCGTCCAGGTGATGCTGTGCCGGCCGAGCTTGGGGACGAGCCGGGCCGGGATGGGGGCGAGCTGGTACTGCACCTGGGTCACAATCGCCTGGGTCGGGCAGTAGATGGTACAGGTCATGCAATCCCAGCATTCTCCAGGATCCCGACAGTAGGCCTTGCCCGTCACCGCGTCAACGACGAAAAGGTTGCCCGGGCAAACCGAAACACAGAGCGGATCAGGCTCGTTCTTACAGCCGTCGCACTTATCCGGAAGGACATAAGGCGGCATTCCCGCCAACCCTCCTTTCACCAAACTTTGCATAAAATCTTGAGGACCATTCCCCTGCTCCGAGTTGCGGGCTTTACAGCCCTGCCCCTTGGTAACTTCTTCGGGCACCCCCTGAAAGGCCAGCGTTTTCGAAACTAAATCGTCTCCTTAGTCCGGTCACCTGGAACGATCTGTTCGTAAGGGTATCTCTTGAAGGTAAGCTCGTCCGTATCCGGGTGCCAGACGGAACAGATGAAACAATCGTACTCGGCGTCGTTCCGTTCTGGATAATCCGTCCGGTTAACGTAGCCGAGGTAGCGCGTTTCTTTCCGGTAACTGATATGCTCGATTACCAACTGGCAACAGTCGAGCCGGTTGATCACGTCCCAGGCCTGCTGCAGTTCGTAGAGGTCGGGAACCGTTAGGTACTTCAGTTGGTCCCGCCGCAGCCGGTTGATCCGCTTCCGCGCAATATTCAAGTACGGCTCGCTCACCGCGAAATGGCGCACCCGCCCCCCGCAGTAATCCTCCATCACGTTCTGCATATGCTCTTCCATCTCCTTGGGCAGGATACCCATAACCGGCTTGCCGTTGGTGAAAAACTGTTGCTTGCTCCACCGCGCCAGCGGCGCAAAGGTCCTCTCCTCAAGCGCGTCTATCTCTTCCGGGTCGAGCTCTGCAAGCGGAATCCCGTTTTCTTCGATCCACTTGACCATATTACGTCCCGCGATCCGGCCGCAGGTCCAAGAGCCAGAGATAAAGCGTGAAGGTGCCTGTCCAAGCGCCTCGCCGCTGGCAAAAAGACCGGGCACCGTCGTCATCCGGGTAGCCCCAATGGTCCAGGCCCCGCAGCACGCGGCATGCGCCCCGACAAGGAAGGGGGAATCGCCTTCGATCTCAATCGGTTCCCGCGCGGGATCGATATCGTGGGCCGCCCAATAAAGGACGGTGCTCGGCGACATATCCAGGTACTGCTCCCGCAGCCCGGCTACCTTTTCGGGATCACCTTTGGTTGGATCCATAAAAATCGGGCCCCGCCCGGCAGCGATTTCCCGGTAGCAGGCCCAGACCCGGATCGGCGTCGGCGCCGTATGCCCGCCCATTCGCACGTACTCTTCCTTCTCGAGCATAAAAACCTCGCCGAGGGCGTTAACCATCTTGGCGTTCGCCCCGATAGCTAACGTCCCCGCCGGCGCGTAGGTATCTTTCAGGCGCACCGGGATCATCCGGGTATCGAAACCAGTCATCTCTGCCCCGATCCGCTTCATCATCGCGTAGCTGGCACCGGTATTAAACGGAACGTACCAGATGCGGTGGTGGGCGTCACCGCTGTACCGGGGACGCCAGATGCCCGCTGCCCCGCCGGCAGCCATGAGGACCGCTTTGGCCCGGATTACGTAAAACCGGCCGTCCCGCACGCCAAAACCTACCGCACCAACACAGCGCCCCTCTTTTTCAAGGAGTTCAACGGTGTAAACCCAGTTAATTATCTGTGCGCCAGCCTTCTCGGCCATTTTCGCGGTGATCGGCTTCAAAAACCGCCCATTGACCTCGATATTCCACTTGCCCCGCGCCAGGTATCGCCCGTCCGCGTCCTTTTTGATCGGGAGACCCTCCTTCTCCATCATCGCCACCGTCTCGTTAAGCTCCCGCCCCACGCTCAGCAGAATATCCTCGCGCACCGGCGCGCCGCACAGGTCGTAGCGGACGTAGGCGACCCAGTCCTCCGGTGTTCCCTGGTTAATGTAGGCGTTAAGCGCGTTCTGTCCGGCAGCGAGCGAACCGCTGTGCCGGATATTGGCCTTTTCCAGGATGGTAATCCGCAGGTCCGGCCCGCCTACCTGCCGCGCCTCCCAGGCCGCCAGGCAACCTGCCGTCCCGCCGCCGACGATCAGGATATCCGTATCAATCTGGACCCGTTCCCGCATCTACCGGGCACCCCCCGTTCCTCAACCAGGTTATCCCGGAAAAAGACTACCAGAAAAGGCGTCAAGCAGCAACAAAACCTTCCTTAAGGGGCAAAATCCTTCGCTCAACGGTCTGTTTCCCCCTGTCTGTTATTACCCAACAAAGACCTCGTCCGCCACCTCTTCCAGCGCTAACTGCAAAAAGGCCCGCACCCAGGCACTCGCTGTGCGCCGGGCAAGCCTCTGCCGCAGCGTCCGCTGGCGAAACCGCCGCTCGGCAGCCGGCATCTCCAGCGCCGACCGGAGCGCAGCCGCCATTTCCGCAATATTAAACGGATTTACGAGCAACGCCTCCCGTAAATAGTGCGCAATACCGGCCAGCCTGCTCAGCACCAGCACACCGGGGTCGGTATCGGATCGCGTGAGCACGTATTCGGCCGCCACTAAGTTCAGGCCGTCCCGCAACGGGGTGACGATGGCCACGTCGCTCGCCAAGTAAAAAGCGGCCAGTTCACGCTGACTGTAAGCCCGGGCCAGGTACCAGACCGGCGTCCAGGAAGAACGCCCGAATCTGCTGTTGATGCGGTTCACGCAGTCCTCTACCCGCCGGCGCAGCTCTTCGTAAGCGCCCACGCCCGCCCGGGTGGGCACGCCGATCTGGATAAGGGAAACCCTGCCCCAGTACGCAGGATTTTCCTCGAGAAACCGCTCGAAAGCGATTAATCTCTCTAAAACCCCCTTGCTGTAGTCGAGTCGCTCAACGCCAAGGCAAATCTTTTCCGTGCCGACTTGGGCCCGGATAAGCCTTGCCTGTTCTCTTACCTTAGCGTCCCTGCTCAGCCCGGCGAAAAACTCGTGGTCAACACCCACCGGAAGCGCCTTCACCGTCACCTCACGACCCCGGTAGATCAACCCTTTCTGCCCCGGCAAAGCTGTAGCCACAGTGAAAGTAGTGGCCGCGCGCAAAAAGTTTTCCACATAACCAGGAGTATGAAACCCGATGAAATCCGCCCCTAAAAGGCCCTCGATGATCTCCTTCGCCCACGGCACAATTTCCCATAGGTCAGGGCCCGGAAAGGGAATGTGCCAGAAGAGACCGATCCGCGGCATTTTCCCTTCGTTCCCCCGCTGGCGCAGCAGCGCCGGCAAAAGGGCGAGGTGGTAGTCGTGAATCCAGATGAGATCAGCGCCCCAATCGACCTTCCGGGTGAAAAACGCAAACTTTTTATTTACCGCCTTATATCCTTCCCACCATGCGGGCTCGACCGCACATTTCTCCGTGAAATAATGGCAGAGCGGCCAAAGCACCTGGTTGGAAAAGCCATCGTAATAGAGCCGCAGCTCTTCTTCTGTCAGGGGAACCTCTTGCCACTTCAGGTCCCCTTCCTGGTGGAGAAAGCCTACCTCGTTCGGCAGTGAGGCCCGTCCACCCCACGCAACCCAGACGCCGTGCACCGTGCGGAAGAGAGGCAAAAGCGCCGATACCAGTCCGCTAACCGCCACCCTTTTTTCAACGCCGCTGCATGTTTCTGCCCATACTAAAGGGCCCCGATTGGAAACAACAACAACCCGCGGTTTTACAGGAAGCTGGAAAGAGAGTCCCATAATCTCCCCCTTTTACAGCATCTACTGCCAACCGACAATCGGAAACCCTTACGCTTCAATAATGATCCTGACACTGCCGGTTTTTTCTATCGGCAGGCAGAAAACGCGCCCGTCCCGGTTGACAAAATCAATCCCCACTCTGCCGTCGTGAACCTTCATTCCCCTTATCTGGAGCTCCTTTAAGAACGAAGGCAAAACCGGTCGCTGAATTAGCAGCCCCTCCGCCGTTACCCTCACCCCGATGCAGGCCTGCAGGAGCAAAAAGAGGCTGCCTGCCGCCCAGGCCTGGGGTTCACAGGCGACCGGATACCGGACCGGCCTGACGTTAGGCCGCCGGCTGAAGCCGCAGAAAAGCTCCGGCAACCGGAAATACGGAAACGCGTAAGCCGCATCGAAAAGGGCCTCCGCTAGCAGTCTCAGCTCTTCTAACAGATTGTAACGGCGCAGCCCGAAGGCAATGATGCTGTTATCGTGCGGCCAGACAGAACCGTTATGGTAGCTGATGGCGTTATAACCTTTTTCCGCCGTGCTCAGGGTCCTGATCCCCCAGCCCGAAAAAAGCTCGCGGGAAAAAAGCCTCTTGGCCACCTTCTTCGCCGCCCCCGGGTGCAGGATGCCGGTAAAAAGAGCGTGCCCCATGTTCGAAGTCACGGTCTTAACCAGGCGCTTTCGCCCATCGAGCGCCAGACCTAGGCAATCCTGCTCTGTTACCCAGAAGTCACGGCGGAAATTCTGCCGCAACCGGCGGCTCCGCTCCTCGTACTCCCTTGCTGCCTTTTTATCACCTAAAAGCGATAGCATCCGGCTCGCCCTTCTGTAGGCGGCGTAGAGGTAAGCCTGTACTTCAACCAAGGCCACCGGTGGCTCTACCGGCCGGCCCTCCGGGTCCAGGATGCCGTCCCACGAGTCTTTCCAACCTTGATTCCTAAGCCCTCCCGGAGCATCCCCTACATACTCGATATAGCCATCGTTATCCCTATCCCCGTAATCGGTACACCAGGTTAGAGCCTTTAAAAGCGGTGTATGCATCTCCTGCAAGAACTCTAAATCCTGCGTCCAATGCACAAAATCGCCAAGCACGATAATGAACCAGGGGGTAGCGTCGATGGAGCCGTAGTACGGTGTGTGCAAGATCTCCCGGCAGTTGGCCATTTCCCCCCGGCGGATCTCGTGGATGATCTTCCCTGGTTCTTCTCCCCGAGCAGGATCGACCTTTTCCCCCTGGAACCTTACCAAAAAACGCAGCACCTCGCGGCAGATCTGGGGGTTCACGATAAGTGTCTGCCACGCGGTGATTAAGGCGTCCCGGCCGAAAACCGTCGCAAACCAAGGAACACCTGCCTCAATAACGGGCCCCTCTGGATAATCACTCCGTAAAACCCAAAGGTCGGCCAACGCCTGGTTGAGCATCTGGTTGAAGCGCTCCCGGGGCGTGGCGAACTGCGTGCAACTCTCCCGCCAGGCTGAAAAACTCTTCCGTTGCGCCTCCGCCCCAGCTAAGAAACTATCCTTGAGGTCCGCAGGTAGCGCCACCCCCGGAAACGCATCCTTCTTTTTGTCTACCGCAACCCCGATCGCCCAGTAGAGATAAATCCTTTCCTTAGGCGGCACCTGCACCCGGTAATGAATCCAAACGTTTTCTCCTTCAGGCTGAACCTCGTCCGGCGGCAGATCCCACTGAAGAAAGGTTGTCCGGTAAAAGTCATCGCGGCCCCGGTACCGAAAAACCACCCCGTCGCGCTCAACCTGCGCGGGAAGAATTTCCCCCCGCTCAAGTCGTTTCATTCCCCGCACCTCGAAAAGGTCACGGTAATCGGCGCCCACCCTAAAGCTCAGCGTTAGCGTAACGGGGAAAAGGTTATAGTTACGAACGCGAAAACGCTGGTAAAGGGTACCGTGGAGGAGGCGGAACAGCCGAAAATGAAGCGTCTGCAGGGGAATAAGCCGCCCCGCAATTGTTAGCTCCGGATTAGCGAGCTCGCACTGGAAGAAGAAGCTGCACCGTGTACCCGCCGCAAGAAAGCTCGGTTCTATCCCTTCTACGTAAAATTCCAGGGCGCTTAAAAACCGGGTGTCCCGGTAATAAAGCCCGAGTCCTCCGGGATACCCGCAGGGCACCGAACCATCGGGTAGCGTAATCAGGAAAATTTCGTTGCTCTTGATAACTTCCGTCTGAACCTCAACCCGTTCAGGAGCGATTCTCAGCTTATCATCCGACAGCACTTGAGCGCTTTCCCCTTTCCGCGCGTCCCCGCGTCCGGCACACTTCCTCGTAGTACGCAACCGTCTCCCGCACCATCCGTTCGAGGGTAAATCTTTCCGCGACGCGCTGCCGGGCCCTCTGACCCATCTGGTGCGCTAAATCTGGGGCCCGCAGCAGCGCTAATATTTTTTCGGCCAACGCGTCGGGTTGGCGCCGCGGAATGATAAATCCCGTTTCTCCCGGAACCACAATCTCCGGCATCCCCCCCGCCCGGGTGACGACGAGCGGCTTCCCCGCCGCCATCGCTTCCAGGAGTACCAGGCCAAAAGGCTCGTCGAACGAAGAGGGATAAACTACCACTTCGCTTTCCCCATAAGCAGCGGGCATCTCTTCCCAAGGGAAGAAGCGGATAAGCACATCCTCCTCCAGCCCGCATTCAGCAATCATGCGCCGAATCTGGGCAATTTCACCCTGCCGGTAGCTGCCCCAGTCCACCGTGTTATTGGTCCCGGCAAGCAGCAGGAAAGCATCCGGGTAAACTTCCTTCACCCGTTTGAAAGCAAGTACGACAATATCCGAACCCTTGGCGAGACTCATCCGCGCGGGATGAAAAACTATCTTCCTCCCCCGCGCCTTTTCTCTGATTTCGTGCCGAACCGTTTCCGGTGGCGTAGCCGCCTGGAAGCGAGCTAGATCAAGCCCATGGTGGATTACGCGAATTTGCCCAGCTGGATAACCGCTCACGACAAGCTCCCTTTTAATATAGTGGCTTACGGCAATAACCCCGTCCCAGGCAAACCGGAGCTGTAGCAACTCCTCCCAGGTCTCATCATCCCAAACATTATGGGCGCTTAAAATCAAGGGTACGTCCATGCGCTCCTTAATTCTGACCAGTGCCTCGGCGTGGATGTAGCTGAAGTAATGCATGTTATGCGCGTGAATGATATCCGGCCGTTCCCGGTCGATAAACCTGGCTAATTCTTCCCGGATTTCGTCCTTAAAGCGCCTTATAAGCGTTGGGCTGAGGGAATTTAGGTCCATTAGCGGCGTCCGCCGGATCCTGACCCCTTCCCAGGTTTCCTCCGCAACCCTCCCGTCTACCGCGCCCGTTAAAAGAGCAACCGCACACCCTTCCCTGACCAGCGCCGGACAGAGCATGGCAAGGTGGGTCTCCACCCCGCCGATGGTGGGTGGAAACGCCCAGTGAAGCATTGCAATTCTCAAATACCACACCCCCTCAAAGCCTGCCAGTTGGTATAATAAGGATTGCGAATGCCCTAATCCCCGACGAAAATACTACCGATGCTTTACGTTATTTGACCGTTAACGGATACAAAGTGAAAGGACCGAAGCGGAAATGCTTTCGGGATAACATGTTTTGGCACACATAAATATTATATCACATCAGAACGCCAATAGAGAACAAAAAGTACATACGTCCAGAAAGCCCCTCGCTTCTACCAAACAGCCGGCAAAATTGCCACCT